>JACRCY010000616.1 GCA_016218785.1 Deltaproteobacteria bacterium | reverse complement strand
TTTGCGGCCGTCAACCTCGCGCTCGAAGAAGTACATTCCTTCAACTAGCACGGACAGCGCGTGCGCGCAAGCATTTTCCCTCGGCAAGAAGCGCCATTCTCTCCCCCAGGAGGGTTCAAACGTGCGAAAGTCGGGCTAGGGTCACCCCGATGCGTTACCTGTCCTGGCTCCTGCTGGCCGTGGCCACCGGCGTCGCCGGCTCCGTCTACTT
This sequence comes from Deltaproteobacteria bacterium, assembly GCA_016218785.1. GTDB lineage: Bacteria > Myxococcota_A > Polyangia > JACRCY01 > JACRCY01 > JACRCY01. The sequence goes on along the minus strand of JACRCY010000616.1, from coordinate 6,105 downwards.
CCACGGCTACCGGCCGCTGGCCGCCGAGCGCCAGCGCCTGCAGGCCGACCTCTCCACCCTGCGCGCCGACCGCACCGTGAAGGAGGCCGAGCTCAGCACCGCCAAGATCGACCTCCATCGCGCGCGCGCCGAGCTGGCGAAGTCCGGCACCGAGACGAAGCTGCTCCACGACCAGCTGGAGAGCAGCAGCGAGTCGAAGGAGCTCCAGGCGCAGCTCCTCGCGAAGCTGCACGCCGACCTGGCCGGGAGCGGCGTGGAGGTCACAAGCAAGGGCGGCCGGATCACGCTGACCATGCTGGACACCATCCTCTTCAAGACCGGCGAGGCGGACCTCACCACGGGCGGCGAGGGGCTGCTCCGGAAGCTCGAGGGCGCCCTCAAGGCCGCCAAGGACAAGACCATCGAGGTCAACGGCCACACCGACAACATCCCCATCACCACCGAGCTGAAGCTCCTCTACCCCACCAACTGGGAGCTGTCGGCGGCGCGGGCGATCAACGTCGTGCGCTTCCTCCAGGACAAGCTGAAGATCGCGCCGCACCGGCTCATGCCCGTCGGCTACGGCCCCCACCGCCCCGTCGCCTCGAACGCCACGGCCAAGGGCCGGGCGCAGAACCGGCGCATCGAGATCCTGCTTCTCCCCGCGCAGCTGAAGGCCGTCAAGGCCGACGCCGCCAAGGACGACTCCGCCGCGCCCCCCGCCTCCAAGGCCGACGCCAAGGCGGCCAGCATCAAGGAGCGGGACCGCGCCAAGGCCGCCGCCGCCGCGAAGAAGAAGCGTCCGAAGAAGTAGCCCACTCGGACAGGCGGCCACTCACCCCATGCTCTCCGACCCGGTGCTCTTCGCCATCATGGGCGTGGGGCTGGTCATCGGGGTGATCTCCTACTTCGCGTCGAGCGACTACCGCATCCGCACCTCCATGGTCGCGGCCGTCGTGGAGAAGCTCTGCCTCGCGGGCAACCTCGACCGCGCGGCGAAGCTCTGCGCCGCCGCGCCCCAGGTCCCCTACCTCGCGGCCGTCAAGCAGGCGCTCGCGGTGGCGGCCACCCCGGTTCTCCACTCCGACCGGGGCCACCTGCGCGGGCGCCTGCAGGAGGCGTGGCGCGGCTGGCGCCCGCGGCGTCAGCCCGCGCCGGCGTGCAGGCCGGTGCGGTCGATGCCCTTGATGGTGTAGCTCGGGTCGTTGATGAACGCGGCGAAGACCACGATGAAGGTGAGGACCATGCGGGTGAGCAGCTCGCGGTTCTCGAAGAGGTCGCGGAGCATCTGCTTGCGCAGGCCCTCCTGCTGCGCCGTGAACGTCCGCAGCAGCATGCCGTCGAGCTCGCCGCCGGCCTCGCGCGCCGTGACCGCCTCGATGCCGCCCGTGGTGCAGTATGCCATCACCTCCTTGAGCAGCGCGCGCTGCAGCTGCACGTCGGTGACGCAGGTGTTTAAGCTCTCGAGGGCGAGCCACTGCGCCTCGCGGATGCCGGCCACGGCCAGCCCCACCGACAGCTTCTGGGCGGTGTCGTCGATGGCGTCCAGCCGCGCATCGCGCAGCAGCACGAGGAAGGTGAGGTCCTTGAAGAGCTGCGAGAGCAGCATCACGCCCTCGTCGCTGTCGGGCATGAAGTGGAAGCTCCCCATCTCGACGCCCTGGAACCGCGGTAGGAAGAGGATGTCGAAGACCGCCCGGTAGAAGTTGTAGCGGGTGACGCCCGGGTGCTGCAGGTTGATGTCGAAGGTGTTGTCGAGACGGTCGGCGAGCTTCACGTGCAGCAGGTCGGGCATGAGGCGCACGCTGTCGAGCAGGCGCCCGAGGTACTCCTCGTAGGTCTGCGCGCCGCGGTTGGAGAGGAGGCGGATGCGCTCGCCGAGGGGCGCCGCACGGGAAGTCCCGAGGGCCGCGACGAGCTGCTCGTGCCGCCGCTGCATCTGCTCCCACCGCTCGGGGCCGAGTTCCTCCTGGGTGAGATCCTCGTCCTTGTCGTGGAGGAGCGCGCCCAGGAGGTGCATCAGCGTGGGCCGTCGCAGCGCCCGACAGAGGATCGCGACGGCCCGCAGCGGGTGCAGGATGCCCGGCGTTCCGAGGCGCCGCCGGTCCTGCCCGTACCCCTCCTGCAGCACCGCGAAGGCCTCGAGCACCAGGTCGCGGTCGGCGTCCTCGACCTCGGCGTTGCCGAGGACCAGCGCCAGCAGCGCCGGGCGGTTGAGGCTGCGCGCGCTGAGCTGGTAGTTGATCTTGGCGGAGAGGGTGACGTACTCCTCGATGGTGAGGATCTCGCGGGCCGAGCGGCGGCGCTCCATGGGGTCTGGCTCCTCGTGGCGCTGGCCATCGCGCCTGGCTCATCGTACGATCCCGGGGCGGCCGAGGGCCAGCGGCATGGAGGGACGCCGCCGACCGAGGGTGGCGGTTGCCACCTGAACGCATTATCAGTATACTCGATCAGGGGACGGCATGCGTCGCAAGCCGCCGCAGCTGGGGTTCCGCTCGCTCATCCGGCGCAAGGCCGCGGGCGAGGCCGCGCCCGCGCCGGGGCCCGAGCCGAAGCCCGCGCCGCCGCCCCCGCCGGGCTACGCGGAGCTGCACGCGCGCTCCAACTTCTCGCTCCTCGACGGCGCCTCGCACCCCGAGGAGCTCGTGGAGCAGGCGGCGGCGCTCGGCTACGCGGCGCTCGCCCTGACCGACCGCGACGGCCTCTACGGCGTTGTGCGCGCGCACCAGGCGGCGCGCGGCTCCGGCCTCCGCCTGATCGTCGGCGCCGACGTCACCGTCGAGGGCGGCCGCCAGGTGACGCTGCTGTGCCAGGACCGCGAGGGGTACGCGAGCCTGTCGCGGTTGATCACCAAGGCGCGCCTCGCCCAGCCGAAGGGGCGCGCCGAGAGCCGGCTCGACGATGTGAGCGCGGCGCGCAAGGGCCTGTGCGCGCTCTCGTCGGATACCGTCTTCGCGCCCACCTGGCGCGACCTCTTCGGCGACGCCTTCTACCTCGAGCTCTCCAGTCACCTGGGGCCGGGCGACGCCGAGCACGCCGCCGAGGTGGTGCGCGCGGCCACGCGCCTCGGCGTCCCCACGGTCGCCACCAACGACGTGCGCTACCACACGCCCGAGCGGCGGCGCCTGCACGACGTCCTCGTCTGCACGCGCGAGAAGACGACGCTCGACCGCGCCGGCCGGCTGCTCGCGGCCAACGCCGAGAGGTACCTCAAGCCCCCCGCCGAGCTCGAGCACCTCTTCGCCGCGCACCCGGAGGCCCTCCGGCGCACGCTCGAGGTCGCCGAGCGGTGCCGCTTCTCCCTGGACGAGCTCGCCTTCCGCTTCCCCGCCTTCCCCCTCCCGCCGGGGGAGACGGCCCAGGGGCACCTCACGCGCCTGGTCAAGGAGGGCGCGGCGCGCCGCTACCAGCCGCCGGGGCCCAAGGAGCTGGCGCAGCTCGCGCACGAGCTGAACCTGATCGAGAAGCTCAAGCTCGCCGGCTACTTCCTGATCGTCTGGGACATCGTCCGCCTGTGTCGTGAGAAGGGGATCCTGTGCCAGGGGCGCGGCTCCGCGGCCAACAGCGCCGTCTGCTACTCGCTCGGCATCACCACCATCGACCCGGTCGGCATGGACCTCCTCTTCGAGCGCTTCCTCTCCGAGGAACGCGCGGAGACCCCCGACATCGACCTCGACATCGAGCACGCGCGCCGCGAGGAGGTCATCCAGTACGTCTACTCGAAGTACGGCCGCGAGCACGCCGCCATGGCCTGCGAGGTCATCACCTACCGCGGCCGCTCCGCGGTGCGCGACGTGGGCAAGGCCCTCGGCCTCTCGCTCAAGCAGGTGGACCGCGCGGCCAAGGCCGTGGACGAGAGCCTGGCCGAGCTGCCCGCCGAGCCGCTCTTCTGGCAGCACGCCGTGGGCCTCGACCCGGGCGACCCGCGCGTCGGCCTGCTGATCGAGCTGTCGCAGGAGCTGAAGGGCTTCCCGCGCCACCTCGGCATCCACGTCGGCGGCATGGTCGTGACCGACGGGCCCATCGCCGAGGTGGTCCCGATCGAGAACGCCGCCATGGCGGGGCGCACCGTCACCCAGTGGGACAAGGACGACCTCGCCAGCTGCGGCATCATCAAGATCGACCTCCTCGGCCTCGGCATGCTGACGCTCCTGTCGAAGGCCATCGCGCTCGTGCGCCTGCACGAGGGGCAGGAGATCGACCTCGGCCGGCTGCCGATGAGCGACCCGGAGGTCTACGACCTCATCTGCCGCGCCGACACCATCGGCGTCTTCCAGATCGAGTCGCGGGCGCAGATGAACATGCTGCCGCGCCTGAAGCCCCGCTGCTTCTACGACCTGGTCGTCGAGGTCGCCATCATCCGGCCCGGGCCGATCCAGGGGGACATGGTCCACCCCTACCTCCGGCGCCGCAACGGGCGCGAGGCGGTCGTCTACCCGCACGAGTCGCTCAAGCCGGTGCTCGAGCGCACCCTCGGCATCCCCCTCTTCCAGGAGCAGGGGATGAAGCTCGCCATCGTGGCCGCCGGGTTCACCCCCGGCGAGGCCGACGAGCTGCGGCGCGCCATGGGGCACAAGCGCTCCCACGAGCGCATGGCGGCGCTCAGGGCCCGCCTCACGGACGGGATGGCGAAGAACGGCATCCCGGCCGCGGCGGCCGAGAAGATCTTCAAGGAGCTGTCGGCCTTCGCCGACTACGGCTTCCCCGAGAGCCACGCCGCGAGCTTCGCGCTCCTGGTCTACGCCTCGGCCTGGTTCAAGCGCTACCACCCCGCGGCCTTCTACTGCGCGCTCCTCAACGCGCAGCCGATGGGCTTCTACGCGCCCAACACCGTGCTCCAGGACGCCAAGCGCCACGACCTGAAGGTGCTCCCGGTGAACGTGATGAAGAGCCGCTGGGACTCCACGCTCGAGCGCGACGCGAGCGGCGCGCTGGCGCTGCGGCTGGGGGTCGGCCTGGTGCGCGGCCTCGGGCCGGCGCATCGGGCGGCCTACGAGCGCGGCCTGGAGGGGGAGCCGCCGAAGACGCTGCGCGACTTCGCGCGGCGCACCGAGCTGCCGCAGGTGGCGCTCGAGCGCCTCGCGGTCATCGGCGCGCTGCGCGCCTTCGTGCCGGCGCGCCGCGACGCCGTGTGGAAGGTGCAGGCCCTGTCGCTCGACGAGGCCGGCCTGCTGACCGACGTGGAGGCCCGCGCGGAGCCGGGGGCCGCGCCCCTGCCCGCCATGGACCAGACCGAGCGCCTGGCGGCCGACTTCTCGGTGCTCGGCCTGTCGATCGAGTCGCACCCGATCGCGCTGTGGCGGCCGCACCTCAAGAAGCAGCGGGTGCTCCGCTGCAGCGAGGTCAACCGGTGCCCCGCCGGCGCCAAGGTGAAGGTCGCGGGCCTCGCCATCGTGACGCAGCGGCCGGGCACGGCGAAGGGGATGGTCTTCATCACCCTCGAGGACGAGACCGGCCTCGTCAACGCGGTGCTCACACCGGCGGTGTGGGCGCGCTTCCGCGAGGCGCGCGACGAGGTGCTGCTGCTGTGCGAGGGGAAGGTCGAGCGCGAGGAGGACGTCGTCAACCTGATGGTGTCGAGCGTCCAGCGGCTGGCGCCGCGCCGCGAGGCGGCCGGCGCGCAGACCCGGCAGTTTCGCTAGAACGTCAGCAGGCGCATGCCGGCGATGGCGCCGTTGTGCGTCGGGGCGACGTAGGGCTGGGCGAAGGTCGGCTGGAAGCCCATCTTGATGGCGCGGCTCTGGCGGTAGGAGCCGACCGCCCAGAGCGGGATGCCCACGCCGAGGCCGACCATGCTCCCGACGAACCCGGCGACGCCCCAGCCGATGTACGTGGTGCCGGTGTCGCACGAGTGGCTGCTCCCGCCGTCCCAGCACACGCCGGTGCGCTGGAGGCCATACGCCATCAGCCCGATGCTGACGGCCATGAGGGCGATGGCCGCGATGGTCAGCGGCATGCCGATGTTGCGCAGCGAGCCGCCCCGTGCGTAGAGCTCGCCGGGCGAGATGCCGTAGGGGTTGGGGACGGGTGCGTAGCCGTAGCCGTAGCCGGGTGTCGGGCCCGGGCCGTAGTAGATGGGCACCCCGTCGGGGCCGACAACGGGCGGCGTGGCGGGAGCGGGCGGCG
>JACRCY010000608.1 GCA_016218785.1 Deltaproteobacteria bacterium | reverse complement strand
CGGGTACACCCTGCGGGCCGTCTTCCGGACCGAGCTCACCCGGCACCTCAAGCTCGAGACCGGCTTCGATTTCGAGGGCAGCCGGAACCCGGTGTCGCTGACGGTCCCGGTCGGCAGCAGCGGCGAAGGCGGGGGCGGGGGCGGGGGCGGGGGCGGGGGCGATGACGAGGTGGGCGGCAGCGGAGCCCCGGCCATCGCGAGCGACGCGGCCACGCTCTACAGCACCAGCGCGTCGCCGTTCGCGGCCCTCACCATCAGCGCGTTGCGCAACCGGCTGACGATCGCACCCCAGATCCGGCTGGAGACGTTCGCGTTCAGCGCCTACGCCGGGACGCCCGACGCCTTCTCGCATGGCTTCGTCAAGGTCGAGCCACGGGTGATCGTGCGCTACCAGCTCCTCCGCTGGCTGGCCGCCAAGGCCGCGTTCGGCTACTACCACCAACCGCCCGAGCTCATGAGCTTCTCCCGGACGTTCGGCAACCCGAACGTGGGCCTCGAGTCCGGCCTCCATTACGTCGCGGGCTTCGACCTCAAGCCCACCTCCACGCTGCGCATCGAGGCCCAGGGGTTCTCCAAGGACCTCCGCGACCTCGTCGTCCGCGGCGCGAACGCCGGCGACCCCCTGGCCCAGAACGCGGACCGGGGCCGCGTGTACGGCGGCGATCTCCTGGTCCGCCAGGAGCTCAGTCGCAACTTCTTCGGCTGGATCGCCTACACCCTCTCGCGGAGCGAGCGCAAGGATCACCCGGACGAGCCCTGGCGGCTCTTCCGTTTCGACCAGACTCACATCCTGACGGCGGTGGGCAGCTACAAGCTGCCGCGGGGGTACCAGGTCGGCCTGAGGTTCCGGCTCGTCAGCGGCAACCCCTACACCCCCGTGGTCGGCTCCTACTACGACGCCGGCGCACTCCGCTTCCGCCCGCTCAGCGGCGACCCGTTCAGCGCGCGCCTCAAGCTCTTCCACCAGCTCGACCTGCGTTTCGACAAGACCTGGACGTTCAACCGCTGGCGCTTCTCGGTGTACCTCGACATCCAGAACCTGTACTACTCCACGTCGCAGGAAGGGATCGCGTACAACTTCGACTACACCAAGAGCGCCCCGGTGAGCGGGCTGCCGCTGCTCCCGATCTTCGGCGTACGGGGGGACTTCTGATGCGCGTTACGCTCGCCGTGGCGATCGCCGGTGCCGCACTCTTGCACGCCTGCAGGCCGTCGTTCGAGCCCGCCACGTGGGTCGACGGGTTCCGGGTGCTCACGGTGAAGGCCGAGCCCCCGGAGATCGCCGTCGGTGAGACCACGACCCTCTCGGTCCTGGCGGTGGACACGGCCGGCGGGCCGGTGAGCGTCTCCTGGGCTCTCTGCCTCCTCCCGCCGAACCCCGCGACCGGGGAGTCCGTGAGCCGCGACTGCCTGACCACGGACGCGGACGCGGCCTTGCTGCCGCTCGGCGCGGGGCTCTCCACCACCCTCGTCATGCCCGACGAGCCGGCCATCAACCTGGGCCAGCCCGATTCGACGGGCGGAGTGTACGTCCCGGTGCGCCTCGAGGCCGAAGGCGGCGGGAAGCTCGTGGCGGCCGTCTACCGCCTGCGCTACGGTCACGGCACCGTACCCAACCAGAACCCCGTCATCGCCGGGGTCTACCTCGTCCCCGCCGGCGCGAGTGACGCGTCGGTGGACGCGTTGCCGGCGCTCGACGAGACCACCCCGCCCGAGGTCCGGGCCGGCGACGTGCTGACCCTGCGGGCGGCCTTCACGCCCGAGAGCGCGGAGACCTACGAGGCCCCGGAGGGCGGGGATCTCGACGCCGGAACGGCCCCGAAGACCGAGCTCCTGAGCGCAACGTGGTTCGCCACGGCGGGGCGCTTCAGCGTCGACACGACCGGCACGGAGAAGCCCGACACGGTGCTCAAGCTCGACGCCCACCTGCCGGCGGCAGGGACGGACGGGGCGCTGATCGACCTGTGGGTCGTCGGCCGTGACGACCGCGGCGGCGTGGACCACGTCCACCGCACGCTCCTCCTGCGGTGAGCCGATGGCGGTCAACCCAGGCCACCGCCGCGGGGCCGCCATGATGCGGAACCGAGGCGCGACCAGAGCCGTGAGCTGGGGCGTGGGAGGTGGCGGAACTCGTGCTGCTCGCTCGATGAGCTCGCCCGGACGTCTCGTTCGTGTTCGCCCCGAGGCGTGGCGTCCCCCCCGCGCGCCAGGCGCGCAGACGAGACGTCCGGGCGTTTCCCGTCCTGCGGGCATGCCCTGGGCCCGTGGAGCAGGCCGTGGGCGGCAGGCCGCGCGGCAGGCGCGTCGGCGGAGCCGATGATGCCCGCTCGTACGGCAGCCCCTCAGGGCGCGATGCTCACCTTGATGGGCGGCGCGCCGCCCAGCCGGAGCTGGGCGGCGGTGGCTCCCGCCGGGACCTCGAAGGCCAGCAGCAGCCAGGTCTCGCCGCCGGGCGCCAGCTTGACGGTGAGCGGACCGGTCCACCCCGTTGCGAGGCTGGTGCGCCAGAACCACACGCCCGGGATGAGGAACGCGGCCAAGGGAACCGACTGGCCGGCGACGTCGAGCCGGGCCTTGAGCTCGGCGGCCCCCTTGCGCCAGAGGGTGTGGGCGGCCTCGGCCTTGGTGGGGTTCGTCAGGTTGAGCACGATCTCGATGTGTCGACCGCGCTTGGCGAAATTCGCGATCTTCGCGTCCGCCTTGTCCTCGCCGAGGAAGTAGTGCTGCGTGCCGTCGACCAGGAGGCTGGCGCCCGGCAGGGGGCCGCTTTGCGTGAACCGCATCTTGCCCGACCAGTACGCGCCCGTCCCCTTGCTCGGGCGCTGGCCGTCGAAGCCAGTCCACACGCGCGCGGCGACGGTCGCCACCACGTCGCGGCCGAGGCGCAGCTTCGAGCCCGAGCGGGTCACCGGGTCGGCCGGCGCACAGTCGCCGCCGTGGCGGGCCGAAGAGCGCTGCACCAGGAGAACGAGCTGGTCGAGCTGCTTCATCGAGGCCGCCGACACCGCCATGTCGGCGTCGCCCACGGGGACCGTGGCCTTGGGAGCGCGGGTGACGTCGCGGACGAGGTCCCTTTGCAGGCGGGCCAGCTTCGGCTCGAGAGCGAGGTCGAAGCGGCCGAGCTCGGCCAGGAGCTGGGCGCGGTTTGCGGCCAGCGATCGGCCGCGACTCGAGGCCACGGCGGTGTACCGCAGGTTCCCCAGGGCCCGCACCACCGCGCAGTTGCGCTGCCCGACGGACGCCGGGGCTGCCGCCGCCGTGGCGAGGGCGGCCGGCGCGGGCGGGGTCGAGCCGGACTGAGACGGCCCGGGCGCGGGCGACCCGGACGGGGTCGCTCCACACGCGGACGAGTCGCCGAGCTCGCAGGCCTTGCGGGCGAGCGTCCCCGCGCGCGCCGCATCCCGGCCCACGCCGCGGCCCTCGGCGGCGAGGCGGCTCAGGGTGAAGCAGGCCGCGGCACTGCCGCCCTGGCAGATGGCGTCGAGCTTGTCGCAGCCCCAGCCGTTGCCCGCGACGCAGCCTCGGCGCAGCAGTTGCCCGCCGCCGCCGACATCGCGCGGCACGCCGATCCCCTGTGCCAGGACCCAGCCGAAGCTCGAGCAGCCCGTGTCGTACTGCAGGTCGCAGCTCCGCTTGAACAGCCGCGCGGCGCGTGTCGGATCAGCAGGGAACTCCCCGCCCGCGGAGTACATCCAGCCGAGGTTGTTGCACGCCCGTCCGGCCCCGCCGTCGCACGCGAGCTCGTAGAGCTCGGCCGCGCGGCCCAACCCACGAGGCACGCCCCGACCACCCTGGTGCAGCCAGGCAAGGTTGGCGCACGCAGGGAAGTGCTCGAGGTTGCAGCCGTCGAGGTAGAGCGCCGCCGCGCGGGCGGGGTTCTTGGGCACGCCCTTGCCGTGCTCGTAGAGCAGGGCCAGATCGTTGCAGCCCGCGCCGTACCCGGCGGCGCAGGCGCGGTCGTAGAGCTGCACCGCGCGCGCCAGGTCCTTCGGGACGCCGTTCCCCCGCTCGTAGAGGTCGCCGAGGTCGTAGCAGCTACGCACGTCGGACGCCTCGCAGCGGCGGGCGCATTCCCCCGCCTCGCGCGGCGGACAGGGTGGCTTGCCGGCGTCGGTGAGCAGCGGCTTCAGCCGGGGCGCGAAGACCTCCTGCGAGCGCTCGAGCATGCGCTTGACGAGCTGCGGCTCGCTGCGCTGGAGTCGCTGCAGGTCGAGCCGGATGACGCGCGGCGACTCCCGGCGGGTCACGTCCGTGGCGATGTTGCTCTCGTCCTTCCTGCTGAGCACGATGCTGTACGCCCCGAGGTGGACGAGCCGGCGCGGAGGAACGACGAAGACCCGGTTCACCGGAATCGACAGGCGGCGGCCCGCGAGCCGTCGCTCGGCACTTGCCTCGGCCCCCGCCGCGCCCGTCCCGACGTGAACGGCGACGAGCTTGTAAGTGCCGGGCTGGATGCGGGCGGAGATGACGACTTCGAGCTGGGAGTGCCGCCGGCCTTGACCCACGCCCCCGCCTTTGAGCTCGTGGCGCCCGCGGGGAGCGCGATCCTGGGGCCCTTCGACTTCGAGGACGACGGAGCCGTCGAAGATGCCTGCCTGGTCCGCGACCTCCACGCGCAGCAAGAGCACCGACTCGGCGTCATCGAGGGTGGCGCCGACCTGATGCACGGGGGTGACGAGGCGGGGCCCAGGACCGCAGGCTCCGACCAGGAGCAGTCCGAAAGCGAGGCCACGGAGCTTCGAGCAACCAGGAGCCACAACCCGTGCCGCGGTCATTGGGTCCTCCAGTTCCCCCGAGGTGGCGGCATTGTACTTCGGGGGCCGATGACCGCAAGCAGGTGTCCCCGTTGCTCGGACGGGTAGCTCGACCGTGGGGGACGAGGAGCATGATCTCGCGACCCGCGCCGCCGCCACCGCGCGCCCTACAGGCTCTCGCTCGACGGGGAGCGGATCGCAGTGGGCGCGCGGCGAGACGGGGCGCGGGCGCCAGACCGGCGCTCAGCGCGGGCCGACGACCACGGCGAGGTGCAGGGTGAAGGTCGGCGGGGTGAGGGTCGCGGTTCCGCCCGCGAGCTCGTCGCTCCGCAGGATGGCCGCACTGCCGTCGTCGATCCAGTCGACCCGGTAGTCGCCGGGCGGCATGGCGAAGCGCACCGCCGGCGCCAGCGGGGGGCAGGCCGCGAGCGCCGCCAGCGTGCCCAGCGCGAGCTCGCGGCCCTCGAGGTAGGCGAGCACGGCGGCGAGCGCAGTCTGAATCGCGTGCGGGTCGCGGTCCGCGAACGCGGCTTGCAGCGCGGCGAAGAGCGCGTCGTCCAAGGGCACCCCTTCCCCCAGGAGGAGCGCGCGCCAGAGCAGCACCGCCAGGCCGACCTCCTGTGGGTCGGGCTGCGCGCCGCCGGCGATCACCCCGCGCACCTCGTTCACGCACTCGACCTGCACGCAGCGCTCGTCGTGCCCCAGCATCCAGCCGAGAGCGTGAGGCCCCCGCTGTACCGACATCACCGTCACCGCCGCGTCGGGGCTCGAGAGCGCGTCGAGCGACTCGGCGATGGTGTCCGAGAGGAAGAACTCCGCCGGGACGCGCAGGTCCACGAAGTCCCGGAGCGCCCGCCGATCCGGTCCCAGGTTCTCGTGCCGCTCGACCATGACCCCGGGGCGCCGTCCCTCGAGCCAGGTGATGCCGGTGCCGGCCGCGCCCGATGCCAGCTCGGCCCAGGCCAGGTTGTGGTCGGCCTCCCGGTGGAAGCGGAGCATGGTGCCGGTGTTCGGGTTGCGCTCGTTCTCGAGGTACGGCCGCCGGTCGGTGATCTTCCGACCGAGGATGATCCTCATCAGCTGGCGCACCCGCAGCGCAGGCTCGACCAGGCTCAACTGCGGCGGGGGTGCCAGCACGTTGGTGCCGTAGACGTCGTACGGGTGGGTGGCGGCCACGTCGAGCGCCGGGGAGTCGAGCAGGAACGAGTACGCGGGCGCCGGCACCGTCGACGACCACGACACCATGCGTGGGTGCGCACGACCATGGGCGCCCGCCTCGTAGGCAGCGACGCGGTTCCCGATCTCCAGCACCCAGCTCCGCAGGGATTCCGGGTCGTCAATCGAGGACCAGTTCAACAGGACATCGGCCTCGTTCATCAGGTCCCAGGCGAAGAGCGTGCCCGACGGACCCCAGCGCCCGGCGATCCACTCGAGGCGGCGGCCGAAGGCCGCACGGGCCGGCCCCGATTTCAGGAACTCGTACGGGTCGGCGGCCGGGCCCCCCAGCGGCACGCCGTACGGGTTCAGTCCCAGGTCGAAGGTGTCCCACATGGACGGCGAAGTGATCCACGGCACCACCAGGATGCGGATGCCGTGCGCGGCGGCGAGCTGGAAGACCGTGTCGATCCGCGCCACCCTCGCCGGATCGAAGACGCCCACGCTGGACTCGAGGCCGACGTAGCGCGGGTCAGCGCCGCCGTAGAAGTAGTCCAGGTCGAGGCGCACGAGGTTCTCGCCGAACGCCTCCATGCGCGCGAAGTGCGCGTCGATGTCGGTGTCGGCGAGGTCGAGGAAGCCGGTCCCCGGCTGGTGGCCGATGGGGACGAAGGGGCGGCCGTCGTCGGTCGCGAAGTATCGGCCGCCGGGAGCCACGCGCACCCACGACAGCAGGCCGGGGTCACCGTCGCCGGGGCCGCCGTCGCGCGCGACGTCGCCGGTCGGGCCATCGGCGCCGGCATCGCCGTCGCCGGCCGGGGCGGGGCTCGACCCGCACCCGGCGGCGAGCCATGAGGTGAATGCGAGGACCGCCAGGGTCGATACCAGGGAGCGCCGGAAGCGGCTTCGTGCGAAGGCCATGCCCGGAGTGCGAGCAAGCGAGATGCCAGCGGCGCGCGCCAGCGATCTCGCCACCCTACGGACCGGTCGCCCGTCGATGTAGGGCCGGCCCTACAGTCACACCACTCAGAGGGTGCTGGATCGATCCCGCACGAGGAGCCCCCCTGCAGGATCCACACGACACTTCGCGCAATCCGGTCCCAGGTGGCGTCGTCGAATCCGCCCGCATCCCGACACGTTGATTCCTGCGACTGGTGGTGCGTTCGACCTTGGCGACGTGGCGCGGTCATTGCATTCGGTCGGGTCTCGGGTAACGCTTGTCGACCCGAGGCGGTTCGAGATCCGCAACCTCTCGGCAGCGTTCCAGGTGCAACGTCATTCCCGCCGACAAGGGGTCGCCATGCGTTCTCGTCGCGAGGGCTTTGGTCTGATGGCGCTGCTCGCGGGCCTCGTGGTGGTCTGTGGCTGCCACCATGGGAGCTCCATCGAGCCGGACGCCGGGACGGGCGACGCCGCCGCAGGCCGCGCCTGCCGGCAGCTGCCGGCGGGCGAACGGAACGGCGCCGGGCCGGTCCCGGTGTTGAGCGATCCGGCCTTCGCGACGCGGCCGCCCAACTGGGGCGTGGATCCGGCTCAGGTGACCGTGACGACACTGGTCGTGGGCGGGCGCACGCTCCACGTGCTGCGGTTCCCGGTCACGACCTTCGACCAGCGCTTCGGCCGCCCGTGGGTGCATCCCGTGGTGGTGATCGCTCCTGATCCAACGAACCTGGTCGGCACCGACGTGGCCGCCTTTGGCGCGGCGCTGGGGGAGACCATGAACCCCGTGGGGCCGGGCGACGACGACCCCACCTGGGGCACCCTGCATCCCGACTGGTTCGCGGGGACGGACACCCAGGAGCACGATCTCCAGACCTTCGGGTCGGTCGCCGTGGAGCGCGGCATCCCCTACGTGGCTGCGGAGGTCGTGCCGGCCGAGATCCAACTCGATGTCGCGCTGGTCGCCGACATCCAGGCCCTGCTCGCCGCGAACTCGGACCCGTGCGACGACGGCGAGTGCGCGGGTCCCATCACGGCCGACGACCAGAAGATGGCCTGTCTGATCCGGGCCGTCTTTGCCCGCGAGGACCTGGCCTACGACCCCTACATCAACCTCGCCGTGGCCCAGGCCCGGATCATCGACGCGGCCGAGCGGGTCCTGGCGGGCTACTACGAGGCCCTCGGCGCCCCGGTCCCCTTGGAGTGGACCCGGGTGTGGACCATCGGGTCCTCGAAGCGCGGCCACACCCAACGGTTCGCTGCGGCCGTGGACGCCCGCATCGCCGGGGTGATGGTCTCGGCCGCCGACATCTCCAACCTGACGCGGTTCGCGTCCTGGGAGCTGGCCCTCTGGACCGGTGCCTACTCCTTCGGCATGGACAGCCTGGCCGCACTCATGGCCACTCCCTTCGGCCAGACCTACCGCGCTGCCGTGGATCCCTTCGCGTGGCGGCCCGAGGTGCTCCACGGGGTGTTCTTCGTCCTCGCCGTGGGCACTCGCGACCCGCTCTACCCCTTGGGGGCGTGCCTGGGATACGTCGAGACGCTGCCCCCGGATCGGCGGCTCCTCCTGGTGCCGAACTACGGCCACGGCCGCGGCACGGTGGACCACGCGGCCGTCTTCCGCGCGCTCGTCGACCACGGCCTGAACGGCACGAGCTGGCCCACGGTGGACGCCCGCTGGGACGTGGACCGCAACGTCGTGCAGGCCGCCGTCGTCGGTGGCGAGGCGGCGGCCGTGGAGCTCTGGTGCACCACCGGCCTGGCGGCCAACGACCGGGTCATCGACACGCTGCCCGATTGCTCGCTGGCGGCCATGCCCGCCGCCGACGACACCGATCTCCGCGACGCGACCTGGGAGCGCTTCCCCATGACCGCGCGCGGCGGCGGCCAGTGGGAGGCCACGCCGCCGGCCACCGCCCTCTCCTACCCTGCCTGCCTCGTCCGGGCCCACACCGCCGACGAGCAGGTCGCGACCAGCGTCCCGCTCTTCTCCGCACCCCTGTGCGCGGCCTACGACCTGCCCCTCGAGTAGCCATGCCCGGCCCCATCGCGGGTGACCGCCCGCCGCCGCGCGCCCGCCGCCGCGCGCCCGCCGGGCAGCGGTCCGCCGTGAGCAACCCGTGGTACGCTGGCTCGGTGCGCCGCTCGGGGTACGTCGAGCCGAGGAGGAGCATGCCGCGTCCCATGGTCCGCTTGGTGGTCGCGCTCGTCGCCCTCGTGCCATCCGCCCTCGTCGGCTGCGGCAGCACCGCCGCCGCGGTCGACGCCGCCGCGGCCGACGCCGCCGCCCTCGACGCCCCGGATGCCGCGCCGCCGTCGCTGCCGACCACGGCGTGCAGCGGCAGCCTATGCACCGACTACCTGGGCTACGGCGGCGCCAACGGCGACGGGGCCTGGGTCGTGGTGTACGACAGCTCGGTCCCCTGCGACTCCGCGGTGGTCTACTTCCACGGCGGCATGTTCCCGACCGACAGCTCGGAGGTGAGCCACACGCGGGACGAGCCGATGTTCGGCGAGGACTCCATCCGGGCCGCCGCCGGGAGTCTGGGGGACGTGATGGGCGGCGCCGAGTTCGGCCGGCGCGGCGGGCGGATCGCCGCCCTGGGCGCGGTCAACAAGGTCGGGTGGACCGACACCCGGGGCGCCTGGGCGACGCTCCACGACCACCTGTCCCGGGTCATGCAGTGCGGCCGGATCGTTGCGGCCGGCGAATCCTCAGGCGGCTGGGCGGCCATCGAGTTCGCGGCCACGCTCCCCGCGGTCACGGGATCGGTCGTCTCGAACGCGGCCACGAACTTCCCCTTGCTCCGGGCCATCCACGATGACTTCCTCGCGCACTACGATCCGGCCGACCCGGCCACCGCCGAATACTGCACCCGCTACGTGGCCGACCTGACCTACACCTGCCAGGAGTCGAGCCTCTGCACCGTCGCGGAGGCTTGCGACGTCCTCAAGTACAGGACCGGTTGGGTGGCGGCGAGCTTCTCGCTGTTCGCCGACAGCACGAGCGGCGCCTTGCCCAGGGCCTCGGACAGCCAGTTCTCGTCGAGCGATCCCTACCAGGTCGAGCTCCTGGGGGTGTTCCCGGCCGGCGTCGACCCGGGCGCCCAGGAGGGCTACAACCGGGCGACCGATCTCGACGTCTACCCCGACTGCCAGCACCGACACTCCCTCCCCTTCAAGTGCGCCGAGGGCGCGGCGACGCTCCGCGACAAGCTGGTGGCCGTCCTCGGGGGCCAATGACCGCTCCCACGTGGCGCGAGGCGCGGCGTGGCAGGGCGGTGCCAAGGTCGGCGCGGCAGAGTACCTGTTTGGCTACTCTGCCGCGGCGTCCGCACACCGCGACCAGCAACGACGAAGGGCGCTCCACATCCGGCGGTCGGCAACCGCGACGCGGGGACGTCGACCGGCGCGCCTGAAGGCGGCGACTTGCTGGCGCAGGGCAAGGTTCTCGAGGATGAGGGCGGCGAGAAACCGGAGCGCTGCAAGTAGGGGCCGAAGCATGACCAGCCGAACGTCGCTGGCGCCCATGGAAGACGTCAACGATGGTCAGCGGTACGAGTGGTGGCGGACCACAGCCCTGAACCGGCGGCGACGCCGGGCTGCCAGGAACGCCAGCAGCACCCCGGCCGGCACGAGCCCGCGGCCGGGCGTCGCGGTGCGGCACCCGCAGCCCCCGCCCGTGCCACCTTGCGGCGCGTCGGGAGTCGCGACGCTGTCGCCGGGGACGTTCCCGTCGCGGGGCGGGCCCGCATCCAGCGCCGGGCCGCCATCGGCGCCCGGCGCGGCGTCCTCGGCCGCGTCCGCGAGGTCGAGCCGTACTTCGAGAAACCCGCCTCGCCGATGCGGAAGAGGGCCTGGTCGACCGCCCAGCCCGCATGGTCGCGCAGCAGCGTGAGCAGGGCGTCGCCGCCGCGTAGGTACATTCCCGCGGCGAAGACGTGGAACAGGTAGCCCGGGTTGCGCGTGTCGGAGGCCGCGTTCATGTACTTCGCGACGAACACGCTCGCGCTGTCGATGTTGCGGGCGAACTGCTGGAGCACCAGGACCGGGATGCCGAGCTCCGCCGCGACCCGCTGGTTCAGCCCGGGGACGCTCTCGCCGAAGATCATCACCGCGCCGACGTTGGGGTCGATCGGGGCGGACACGGGCACGTAGGCTGCGGCCCGCGTACAGTCCCAGTCGTCCGTCGCCAGCGTCCCGGTCAGCACGGGCACCTGGAGCGTGGCCGCGAAGGTGAACTGGCGCAGCGGCGTGCCGCTGTAGGTGATCGTCTGCTCGACGACGTTCCGCAGCGTGATGGCGGCGCCGACGGTCCCGTCCGATATCGGCCGGCCCGCGACGAGCTGGGCCACGGTTCTCGCGCCCCAGGTCGCGTCGAGGACGTTGATCACCACGATCTTGGTCACCGTGTAGCTGCCGTCGGTGACCGAGAAGGTCACAGCGAACATGCCGGTCTGGGTCCGGCGCGTGACCGCGTTCGCCGAGTAGAGGGGGGCGGCGCCGATGAACAGCCCCGTCGCCGGGTCGAAGCTGGCCCAGGGGGGAACCCCGGAGGCCGAGATGACGAGCGGATCGCCTTCCGGGTCGGACGCCCGCACGGAGAACGAGACGGTCTGCCCTTCGACGACGTCGATGTTCGAGTTGAGCGGCCGCTCGTTCAACCCGATGGCGTCGAACACTGGCGGTGCCGCGCGCGCGCGCGGGGAGCCAGATCACCACGGTGAGCTACGGCGCTCGCGAGAATCGCCAGGGGTCGGCTCGCCAGAAGTGGACCACCCCTCGTGTTCCCGTCGGAGATGGCCCGTGATCTGCATGATCTCTGATCAGCCGCGTCGTAGGGGCGGAGAAGCGTTTCTTGGCGCG
>JACRCY010000066.1 GCA_016218785.1 Deltaproteobacteria bacterium | reverse complement strand
GGAGCGGTCGGAGCGCACCTCGAAGTTCCGCGGCGCGCTGCCCCACAAGGCGTTCATGGTCGCCACAGTGCACCGGGCCGAGAACACGGACGAGCCCGCGCGGCTGGCCGCCATCGTCGGCGCCTTCGGCGCGCTGGCCCGGCGGCTGCCGCTCGTCGTCCCGCTCCACCCCCGCACCCGCGCGGCGATGGAGCGCGCCGGCCTCGTCGCCGGGCCGGGGGTGACGCTCGTCGACCCCGTCGGCCCGCTCGACATGGCCTGGCTCGAGCGTCACGCGGCGCTCGTCCTCACCGACTCCGGCGGCGTGCAGAAGGAGGCGTACTTCCACCGCACGCCCTGCGTGACGATGCGCACCGAGACGGAGTGGGTCGAGACCGTCACCGCGGGGTGGAACCGCCTGGCGGATCCCGGCTCGGCGGCGGCCATCGTCTCGGCGGCCGGCGCGGCGCTGGACGGCCCGCCGCCGTCCACGACGATCTCCGAGTACGGCGCGGGCGACGCGGCCGGGCGCATCGCGGACCTCCTCGAAGCAGCGGCCTGAGCGCGCGCGGGTTGTGGTATTGGCGGTCGCCGGAGGCGCCATGTTCGGGACGGACCCGGGAGAGCACTGGAAGCGGTGGGGAGAGACCGACCCCTACTTCGGCGTCTTCTCCGGAGACGAGTATCGTACCGGCCGCCTCGACGACGCGGCGCGCGACCGCATGTTCGCCAGCGGGGAGACGCACGTCGAGGAGCTCTTCTCGGCGGTGCGCAGGCACTACGACGCGCAGTTCTCACCCGGCCGCGCCCTCGACTTCGGCTGCGGGGTCGGCCGCGTGGCCCTGGCGCTCGCGCGGCGCTCGCAGTCCACCGTGGGCGTGGACATCTCCCAGGGGATGCTCGACGAGGGGGCGCGGAACGCCGCGAGGTACGGCGTGTCCAACGTGGAGTGGGTGCTGGGCGACGACGGCCTGACGCGGCTGTCGGGCGCGTTCGACTTCGTCCACTCGATGCTCGTCTTCCAGCACATCAGGCCCGCGAACGGCTACCGCATCATGCAGCGCATGCTCTCGGCGCTCAGCCCCGGCGGCGTCGCCGCGCTGCACGTCATCTACCGGCTGGACCAGCCGCGCCGGGTCGCCGCAGCCCGCTGGGTGCAGGGCCACGTGCCCGGCGCCAACCTGCTCGTCAACGCGCTCAAGCGGCGGCCCCTCGGCACGCCCAACATGGAGGCGAACGTCTACGCCCTGCCGCGGGTGTTCGACCTGCTCTTCGACGCCGGGTGCGCCGAGCCGGTGGTGCGCCTGCTGCGACCCACGCCGCCCGGCGACTCGCACCTGGTCGTCCTCGCCCGCCGGGCGCGGCCGTAGCGGCGCCGGCGCCGCGCTTCACCGCGGCGGCGCGCCTCCCGCGACGCTGAACAGCACCCAGTACCGGCTCTCGACCTCCACCTTCGCCCCCGGGTCCCGCGCCATCGCCTCGACGACGGGCCGCATCTCCCGCAGCTGGGTCTCGCAAAGCACGAAGCCCGCCCCGAAGGTCTCCCGTACGGCCAGCGCCGGCAGCGGCGGCGGGCGGTGCACCAGCTCGTACCAGCGCGCGTAGAGCGCCGGGTCCTTCCGGTGGAAGAGCACCGGGTCGAGCGCCACCATGAAGCGTCGCCCGGGCAGCGCCAGCATCATCTCGCCGGTCGTCAGCCACCCGCAGGTGAAGACCTGGGCGCCCACCGGCACGCGCTCCCGCAGCGCCGCCTCGAGGGGCGGGGGGAAGTCCAGCGCGCGCAGGCGCAGCGCCCGCACCGGGCCGAGCCCGAAGGCCGCGGTGAACGCCAGCGCGCCGGCGGCGAGGCCCGGGGCCAGCCACCGGCGCGGCCGCGCCCCGAGGGCCAGCGCGAGCGCGAGCGCCGAGAACGGCGCGAAGTACTCGACGAAGCGCTCGGTGCCCAGCGACGCCCCCCCCCAGGCCGCCGCGGCCAGGGCGAACGTGAGCGGCTGCGCGTCCTCCCGGCGCCGCTGCCAGGCCACGGCCGCGGCCACGGCGGTGAGCGCCCACGGCAGCGACCCGAACCGGAGGAAGGCCTCTCCGACCATCGGCTGGAACTCGCCGCCCAGCGTGAAGCCGGTCTTCCCCGCCCAGGCCGTGCCGACGAGGATGTCGGAGACGACCAGCCACGCGAAGCGCAGCAGCTCGACGCGGTTGGGGTGCAGCAGCACGCCGGCGGCGAGGCCGCCCAGCGCCACCGCCGGAGTCCGCCACGACGGCCGCCGGCCGGAGAGCAGCGCCGCGCCCTCGGCGAGCACCGCGAGGACCAGGGCCGCGATCCACCCGACGTAGGCGAACGGGTACACCGCCGCCGCGGCGAAGAGCCAGCGGTGGCGCCTTCGCGAGGCCGCCCAGGTCGCCACCGCCGCCAGCGGAATGGCCAGCAGGTGCGGGCGGACCAGCGCCAGGCGCATCGCGAAGTAGCCGGACGCCAGCATCGGCAGCAGGGCCCAGAGCCAGGCGCGCGGGACGCGCTCGGCGCGCAGCACCGCCCACGGGCCGAGCAGCGCCGCCGCCCCGCAGGCGACGCCGGCGATCCGCGCGGCGTGCGTCCAGTCGAGCCCGGCCAGGGGGACGAGCAGCAGGTGGAAGAGCAGCTCCTTGTCGGCGTAGTGGTCCGCCAGCCAGCTGAACGGCGTCCACGGAAAGCTCTGCAGGACGCCGTGCTCGCGGATGAGCCGCGCGACGGCGAGGTGGTACGCGGTGTCGGCGTCGAACGGCACCGGGGTCCACAGCTGCAGGGCGAGCGCCACGGCGACGAAGCCGGCCGGCGGGAGACCGGCCTCGGCGCGGCGGCGCCAGGCGCTGGGGCTCGGGGGCTCCGGGGCCCGTGCGGGCTGGTCCGTCGAGGCGGTCATGGCTCTGGGGCTCCGCGCCGGCAGCGACTGTAGCCGATGGGGCCGCCACCCCGTTCCAGCTTCGTCTGGATGGCAGTAGAGTTGCTACGGTTGCCGAACCCCGACGGGCTTCCGGGCCGGGCGCGTCTGGTAGCGTTCCAGGGACTTGAGGAAGACACCCTTGATCAGGACACTCGGCCACTGGGGGGCCCGGGCGGCGCTGGTGGCGGGCGTGCTGGTGCTCGCGGCCTGTCCGACACCGTCAAAGACCGACGCCGGCTGCATCGCGGGCACCACCGCGTGCGGAGACCGCTGCGTCGACCTCGCCGTCGACCCGTCGAACTGCGGGGAGTGCGGCGCCGCCTGCCCGGCCGGCGAGGTGTGCTCGCAGGGGACCTGCGCCCTGTCGTGCGGCGGGGGCACCACGAAGTGCAGCGACCGCTGCGCAGACCTCCAGAGCGCTCCGGCCCACTGCGGCGCCTGCGACAGCGCCTGCGCGCCGGGACAGGTGTGCTCGCAGGGCGCGTGCGGCCTGTCGTGCGGCGGCGGCACGTCGCGCTGCGGCAACGCCTGCGTGGACCAGCGGGTGGACCCGCTCAACTGCGGCGGCTGCGGCGCGCTCTGCGGCTCGGGCCGGGTCTGCTCCGGCGGCCAGTGCATCGTCTCCTGCGGCCCGGGCCTGACGCGCTGCGCGGCGCCCGACGGCGGCAGCCCGCGGTGCACCGACCCGACCGCCGACCGGCTGAACTGCGGCGGCTGCGGCCGGGCCTGCGACCCGGGCCTGGTCTGCGCGTCGGGCTCGTGCGTGCTGTCCTGCCAGCAAGGGCTGACGGCCTGCCTGGCGCCTGACGGCGGCGAGCGCCTCTGCGTCAACACCGCCATCGACCTCGAGCACTGCGGCGCCTGCGAGACCCAGTGCGCCGGGGGCATGGTCTGTGCCCGAGGCTCGTGCGAGACGAACTGCGGCGCTGGGCTCGCCCTCTGCACGCCGGACGCCGGAACGCCCTACTGCGCGACGCTGGACGGCGACAACCAGAACTGCGGGGCGTGCGGGCGCGCCTGCGGCCAGGGCACGGTGTGCAACTCCGGGCAGTGTGGGACGACGTGCGGCGGCGCGCAGTCGCTCTGCTCGGTGGGCGGCGGGCCGACGTACTGCGCCAACCTCTCGGCTGACAACAGCAACTGCGGCGGCTGCGGCACGGTGTGCCCGACCGGGCGCGTCTGCTCCGGCGGGCAGTGCGGCCTCGCCTGCGGCGGCGGGCTGACGCTGTGCCAGCCCACCAACGGGCCCAACTACTGCGCCGCGCTGGCGAGCGACAACCTCAACTGCGGCGCCTGCGGGGTGCCCTGCCCCTCGCCCGGGCGGTGCGCGGGCGGCGCCTGCCTCGCGTCCGGCCCGCAGTGCACCGTCACCCAGTCGCTCTGCGGCGTCGACGGCGGCCTCTTCTGCGCCAACCTGCAGGCGGACAACGCCAACTGCGGCACCTGCGCCGTCCCCTGTCCCCCGGCCACCTACTGCGTGTCCGGGTTCTGCGTGGCGACCGGCGGCACCGACGGCGGCAGCGGCGGGGCGAGCTGCCTCTCGACCCAGACGCTCTGCGCGACGGACGGCGGCTTGACCTGGTGCGCGAGCCTGCGGACGGACAGCGCGAACTGCGGCTCCTGCGGGTTCACCTGCGCTTCGGGCACCTACTGCAGCGACGGCTCGTGCAGAACGACGGGCGGCAGCGGCGGCGGAGACGGCGGGAGCATCGGGTGCGCCCCCTGGCAGACGTCGTGCACCGACGACGGTGGCATCACCTACTGCGCCAGCCTGCAGACGGACAACGCCAACTGCGCGTCGTGCGGCAACGTGTGCCCCGGCGGCACCTACTGCTTCAACGGCGTGTGCGGTGGCGTGACGTGCGGCAACGGGCAGGCGCTCTGCCAGCGCGCGGTCGGCGGCGCCTACTGCGCGACCCTGGACATCGACCCGGTGAACTGCGGCCGATGTGACGCGATCTGCGACGGCGGCATGCCCTACTGCATCGCGGGCGCCTGCAACTCGCAGAACTACGGCCCCGGCGGCGTGCAGGTCAACGTGCCCATCGCGAACCTCCCGTCGACCTGGTCGCAGTGCTTCGTCGAGCGGTACAACACCGGCACCACCCCGCTGGGGAACGTCCTCACCGTGTGCAACAAGGCGAAGCTGCTGGTGGCCTGCCGGGTGACGAACGACAACACGCTGAAGGTCGCGGCGTGGGGCGACCGCGCCGACGTGCTCTTCCCGACCGGCTACGGGAACATCCCCCACAACGCGAACGGCGTGGGCTGGTACTACGACCCCGGCGCCGTCGTCCGCTCGTCGTGGGGCTTCGCGCCGCTGGGAGAGCCCATCCTGCGGCAGACCTGCGACGCGATGGGCAGCCAGGGCGAGAAGCGGCTGTGCTGGGAGACGGGGCTCAACCTGCTGATACCGGGCTGGCGCTGCGGCAACGACATCAACCTGCACACGAACGCAGGCCTGGCCTTCGAGCGCATCGTCTTCCATGCGGACTGACGCCGCCCGGTGACGGCCCGATGACGCCGGTGCTCCCGCGGGACCCTGCTGTCCGGGCGAAGTGGCTGGCCGTCGCGGCGGTCGGCGGCGCGGCGTTCACCGCCTTCCTCGTGGGGTTGAAGAGCCCCGACGGCTTCCACCTGCTGGCGCTGGGCCGCGCCCTCGTCCGCGCCGGGGGCCTGCCGGCGATGGAGCCGTTCGTGTACCCGCTGGCGGACCAGCCGTTCATCGGCTCGTCGTGGCTCTCGGGCCTGCTCCTCTACGCCTCGCACGCGCTGGCCGGCGACGCGGGCCCGGTGGTGCTCGCCGCCGCGCTCGGCGCGGCCACCCTCGCAGTGATGGCCCGGGACGCGACGCGGGAGGCCAGGTCCGCCGCCGCCCTCGCCGCCGCGCTCCTCCCGGTGGCCCTCGCCATCGCGGTGCACCGGCCGCGCGTCGCGCCGCGGCCCGAGGCCGTCGCCTTCCTCTGCCTCGCCGCCACGCTGCTCCTGGTGAGGCGGTGGGAGAACGGCGAGGCGCGCCGCCTCTGGCTCCTGCCGGCGCTGTTCCTCATGTGGGCCAACGCGCACCAGTCGGTCGCCGCTGGCGCCGCCATCCTGGGCGTCACGCTGGTGGTGGCCCTCGCGCACCGCGCCGTCGCGCGCCGCGGCGCCCCGCCGGCGCCCGACCTGAAGCCGCTCGCGCTGTGGAGCGGCGCGGCGCTCCTCGCCTCGCTGCTGAGCCCGAGCGGCTGGACCCAGTTCCGCACCGCCGCCGGCTTCGTGCTCAGCTCGGTGGCGCCCCCTTCGCCCGGCGCCGGCGGCGGCGCCTACTCGATGCTGCGCACCATGGTGATGGAGCTGGGGCCCATTCCCCGGGAGGACTGGCTGGGGCCCTTCGGCGCGCTGACCTGCCTCTCCGCGGTGGCCTTCGCCGCCGGCTTCAACCGCTCGACCCCGCGCCAGCTCGCCGTCGCCGCGGGCGCGTTCGTGCTCGCCGTGTCCGCCTGGCGCTACGAGTCCCTGGCGGCCATCGTCGTGGCGCCGATGGCGGGCCGGCACCTCGCCCTCGCCGTCGAGCGGCTGGGGACGCGGCGCGGCGTCGCGGTGGCCACCCTGGCGCTGTCGGCCGCCGGCCTCGTCGCCGCCGCGGCCTGGGCCGTCGCGACGCCCTACGCGCGCTTCGGCGTGGCTGTCGAGCCGTGGGGCCTGCCCGTGCGCACCGCCGAGTACCTGC
>JACRCY010000633.1 GCA_016218785.1 Deltaproteobacteria bacterium | reverse complement strand
GAGTGGCGCATGACGGGCGAGCCACCGACCCCGGAGCCGCGCCGCGAGGTGGCGGTGATCTGCCCGGTGCGCGGGTGCGGCCAGCCGCTGGCGCTCGGGGCGCGCACGGCCGCGTGCCCGGCGGGGCACAGCTTCGACCGCGCCCGCAGCGGCTACTGGAACCTCATGCAGCCGCAGGACCGCCGCGCCCGGGTGCCGGGGGACAGCCGCGAGGTGGTGGCGGCGCGCGCCCGGTCGCTCGCGCGCGGCCTGGGCGACGCGCTCCGGGAGGCGCTCGTCGCGGGCCTGCTCCACCGCGGGGTGCCGCGCGGGGCCGCCGCGCTCGACGCTGGCTGCGGCCCGGGCGTCTTCCTCGCGGCCCTGGCCGCGCGCCTCGGGCTCGCGGGGGTGGGCGTGGACATCTCGACCGCGGCCGTGGACGCGGCTGCCCGCGCCCATCCGCAGGGCCTCTGGATCGTGGCCAACGCGGACCGCGTGCTCCCCTTCGCCCCGGGCACGTTCGATCTGGTCCTCTCGATTACCGGGCCCAAGCACGCCGCCGAGTTCCGCCGGCTGCTCGCCCCCTCCGGGTGGCTGGTCGTCGTGGTACCGGCTGCCGACGACCTCGCCGAGCTGCGGGCCCGGCTGCTCGGCGCCGCGCACGCCGCGGACCGCGGGCCGCGCGTCGCCGACCGGTTCGGGGCGCACTTCGAGCTGCAGGAGACGTCGGGCGCACGATCGCGGGGGCGTCTGGGCGCCGGCGAGCTCGCGGACCTCCTCGCCGGCAGCTACCGCGGCGCCCGCCATCGCGAGCGGGCCCGCCTCGCCGAGGTAGCGGAGCTGACGGTGACCGTGAGCTACCAGATCCTGTGGTTCCGGCCCCGGGCGACTATGGTATAAACCCCCGTGCTCACCGGGAAGCAACGGCGGCAGCTGCGGGCGCTCGGGCATCACCTCGAGCCCGTCGTCCAGGTCGGCAAGGAGGGGGCGGCCGAGGGTGTGCTCGAGGCCCTCGAAGCGGCGCTGCTCGACCACGAGCTGGTGAAGGTGCGGCTCGGCGAGAACGCGCCGGGCGACCGCCACGACCTGGCCGACGCGCTGGCCGCGGCCACCAACAGCGAGGTGGCGCAGGTGCTGGGCCGCACCGTGCTCCTGTACCGCCCTCACCTCGAAGAGCCACAGATCAAGCTCACCTGAGACAGGGGACCACATGCGTCACGATCCCTCCGCTGCACTTCGGCTCCGCGCGCCGGTCGTCACGTGCCTCGTCGCGGCGTTCCTCGGCAGCATTGCCGCGGCCTGCGGCGGCGGCGGCGCCACCGGCGGCGACCAGACCTGGACCGCGGCCGAGAGCCCCTACCGGTTCGAGCAGGACGTGACCATCGCGGCGGGCACGACGCTCACCATCGAGCCGGGCGTGACCGTGGAGCTGGCCGAGGGGGTCTCGATCATCATCGAGGGGCAGCTCATCGCCCGCGGCATCGAGGCGTCGCCGATCCGTTTCACCGGCATGGAGACGGGGAGCGGACCGGCCCGCTGGGGCTCGCTGGTGCTTGGCCCCGACTCTGCCCCCGCCCGCTACCAGAGCCTGCACGAGTACCTGGACGGGTCGATCCTCGAGTGGTGCGTGCTCGACCACGCGCGGCGGGCGCTCCGCCTGACCGGCGCCTCGCCGTATGTCAACCGCTGCCGCTTCGAGCTGAACGAGACCGATCCCGGCCCCATCGAGGGGGGCGCGGCCATGCTGATCGAGAAGGGGGCCGCGCCGCGCGTCACCGGCTGCACCTTCCAGGACAACCTGGCCGCCCCCGTCGGCTACGGCGGCGCCATCTACGTCGACGACGCCGATCCGATCATCCAGGGGAATACGTTCCAGCGAAACCGCGCCACCTACGGCGGCGCGCTCGCCACCAACCTCATGGCGGCTCCCATCGTCGGCAACGTGTTCGAGGACAACGAGACGGACACCGAGGGCGGCGCGATCGCGCTCGTCTCCACCGCGGCGGCGTTGCTCGGCAACCGCGTGGCCGGCAACCACGCCCGCACCGACGGCGCGGGCATCCACGTCTGCACCGACTGCAACCCGCACGCGGTCCCGACGCTGCTCGACAACACGGTCACCGACAACGTCAGCGACAACGCCAACCCCGCCCTCGGCGCCGCCGGCATCGGCGCCGCCTTCATCCGCACCGTCGCCGACAACAACATCCACGGCAACCTGCGCGCCGGTCTCCCCTCGGACTTCGGCTGGTTCAACGACCTGTCGCTCGGCTACCCCGAGTGGCTGGCCAACCCCACGCTTGGCGCCAACTGGTGGGGGGCCACCGACGCCGCCGCCATCGCGGCCACGATCTTCGACGGCCGCGACGACGCGCGCTTCGGCCTGGTCACGCTCGCGCCGCCCTTGACGGAGGCCGTCGCGGCGCCCCGGCCACGGGCCGTGCTGGCGACCCGCCAGCTCGGCTTCGTGGATCCGGGCACCACCATGCTGCTGTTCCTCTCGGTTTCCAACCCGGGCCCGGCCCGCGACCTCGAGCTGCTGCTCATGCTCGAGCACGGCGCGGGCGTGCTCCTCTATCAGGGGCCCATCGATCTGCCCGGCGCCACCTCGGGGCGCGGACTGCACTCCCTGGCGCTGCCCGCGGACGGCGTCTTCTTCACGACGCTGCTCGCGCCCGAGTACCCCGGCGCGGCCGACCTGCCGGGTGGGGTCTGGCGGGCGGTGCTCTTCGACGCCGACACGGGTGAGCTCCTCAGCCTGACCGACGTCCGCTTCGACTACGGCGACGGGACCGGCGGGGGACCGGGGGAAATGGTGACGGTGGGCGTCACCGTGGCGGGCGCCACCGTGATGGTGTTGGACACCGAGGAGCAGCTCACGGCCGCGCTCGGCGCGCCCCCGCGCCGGCGGGATGTCGGCCCGTTCACGTGGTTCGAGTACCCGGAGCACGATCTCGCCGGCTTCCTGACCGGAGCCACTGGCGGCGTGGTCTCCTCACTCCACGCGGGACCGGCGTTCACCGGGACGACGACGGACGGCGTCGCGATCGGCGCAGCGGCCGACTCCCTCGGCGCGCTGGGCACGGCCGGCGTCGAGCCCTTCCTCGGCACGGCCTGGTACCCCGACCGCGGCACGGCGCTAGAGCTGAAGGACGGCGCCGTCGACCGCATCCACCTGTTCTAGCGAATGGGCCGGTACGTCCTCGCGCTGCTGGCGGCCGCCGCGTTCGCGACGCTCGGCTGCGACGCGGCGAGCGGTGCCGCGGACGCCGGCCCCACGGGCTGCCCGCCGCCGGCGCCGTGGGGGTACGAGGTCGGCGACCGCCTGACGAACCTCGACTTCGCCGACTGCGACGGCCAGAGCGTGGACCTCCACTCGCTCTGCGGCCGCGTGGGCGTGGTGGTGGCCTTCTACGGCTGGTGCGCCTCGTGCCCGCACTACGCGGAGCTCGCCGACTCGCTCATGCAGGAGTACGGCAGCCGCGGGCTCACGGCCCTGGTGGTGGTCGTCGAGGACGGCCTGCGCGAGCCCGCTAGCGCGGCGTGCTGCGCCGAGGTGCGCGACTACCTCGGCCTCACGGTCGCGACCGTCATCGACCCGGCGCACACGCTCGAGGCCTACGGCGACACCGACCTCGTGGTCATCAGCGACCGCGGCGGGCACATCGTGTTCAAGCGCCAGGGGCCCGACGACCACGCCGTGCGCACGGCCGTGGAGGCGGCGCTGGAGCCGTAGGGCTCGCGGCGGCCCCGACTCAGCCGGGTGTGGTACACTTCGACCGTGGACGACGCAGCGGCAGCTCGACGGGCGGCTCGCCGGCAGTGGCGCGGCAACGTGTTTCGCTCCTGGGACGAGGCCGAGGAGTACGACGTGCTCTTCTGGGCCAACATTCCCGTCGCGGACCGCGCCCGCGTGACCTGGGAGCTCAGCGAGGAGCTGTACCGGCTGGCGCGATCGGACGGGGGGCATGAACGCCGACTTTCTCGATCTGTTGCGCGCGTTCGCCGCCGCTGACGTCCGCTTCCTGGTCGTGGGCGCATACGCGGTCGGCGTGCACGGGCGACCGCGCGCGACCAAGGATCTCGACGTCTGGATCGAGCCGAGCGCGGACAACGCGCCGCGCGTGATCCGGGCGCTCGTTGAGTTCGGCGCCCCGCTCATGGGCCTGACCGCCGCGGACTTCGCGCGCCCGGGCGTGGGCCTGCAGATCGGCGTCGCGCCGGCGCGCATCGACATCGTGACGCAGGTCTCCGGGCTGTCCTTCGCCCAGGCGCTGGCCACGCACGTCGAGGTGGACTTCGCGCCCGACGTGCGCTGTCCGGTCATCGGGTACGAAGCGCTCCTCACCAACAAGCGCGCCGCCGGGCGGCCCCAGGATCTGGCCGACATCGCGGCGCTCGAGCGGTTGCGTGCAGCGCTCGCGCGGCGAGGCCAGCGCAAGCGCGCGGGAGGTGCCGGCAAGGGCCACCGGGCTCCGCCACGAACGGGGGAGCGCCGTGGGCCGGGCCGATCCAGACGGAGGCCTCTCCGATGAGACGGGCACCGTGGGCGATCATCGCCAGGTCGTTGCTGCTCGCCCCCGCCTGCGTCCACGATGACTGCAGCGGCCCGGCCGTCCTCATTGACGGCGAGCCGTCGGCGCTCACCTTCAAGCCGGGAACGCAGTCCGAAGGCTATGTGGTGGACGCTCCGGTCATCTGCTCCGACGGCATCGGCAGCATCGCCATTCACGGGACGGGCTCGCAGGAGCTCACGACGTATGCCCAAGTGGAGGGGTTCTATCAGCAGGTCAGAGCGACGCTCGGTGCCCAGGGGGTCAGCACGCACGGTGGGGGGAGGGGGTACGGTGGGGGGGGACGGTACCTGAGTGCGCCGACGGCGCCCAATCCTCCCCCTACCTGTACTACTTGCAGTTCTTCGATTGGGCGGCGGCCGACGCTGCGGTCACGGCGATTGGGACCCAGCTCGTGCAAGGAGACGTAGGCACTGCGGTGGGGGTACGGACCGGCCAGTGGGCGTACTGTCCCGTGTGACGATCCGCAGGACGCAGGCGCGGCCTCACACGCCCAGCTGGACGTTCTGCTCCAGGCGCTCGACGGTGGCGTCGCTCCCCACGGCGAAGGCCTGGGAGAGGAGGCCGCGGTCGATGAGGTTGGAGAGGTAGCTCTCGTGGCGGGCGTTGTAGAGCCACGCCGACAGGTGTGAGCCGGTGGCGTGGAGCGGCGCGAAGACCTGCCGGTGCCCCTCCTGTCCGGTCAGGCGGACCGCCTCGAGCGCCAGCCCCCGCAACGCGACCCAGGCGCGCCACTCGTCCGCGGCCGGCAGGGCGCGCTGCTCGTCGACCCGCGCGCGGAGCGCCTGGGCGGCGGGCTCGAACTCGTCCAACAGCGTCTGGCGGAGGCGGTAGGCGGCGGCCTCGGCGGTCGGTCCCTTCAGGCTGCTCAAGGGGAGGGCGGCCGCGCGCGCCAGGGCCGCGAGCTCGCGCGCCACCGTGTCGCGGAAGGCCGTGGCGGCCTCGTCCGGGCTACCGCCGCCGAGCAGAGCGGCGCGGGCGCAGAGGATGCGCTGCCACTCGCCGGCGGAGAAGACGCGGTCCCACGCCGAGACCAGGAGGCCGAGGTCGGCCCGGCGCAGGCGCGTGGCGGGCGCGCGGTGGCACGCCGCGTGGAGCACCAGGGCGGCGCCCAGGGGGTCGGTGGGGAGCTGCACCGCGATCGCCCGATCCTCGTCGTCGTCGAAGCGCAGGCGCGTGGCCACCCGGGCCCGCTCGTAGAGGCCGGCGAGGCACTGCGGCTCGGGGCAGCGCTTCCAGGCGTCCTGGAGCTCGGCCGCGGCGCCGGCCAGGTAGACGCCGTACAGGCGGTCGGCGGCGAGGTGGAGGAAGCGCAGGAGCGGCGAGCGCTCGGCGTGGCGCCGGCCGATGTCCGTGGCGGCGCGGAGGTCGCCGCGCTCGAGCGCGTCGGCCAGGAGGAACTCGGCCGCGGCCCGCAGCACCGCGGGGGGGGTCGCCAGGGGCTCGGCGTCTTCGAGGCTCTCGATCAGCAACCGCGCCTGGGGGAGGTCGTCGCGCGCGGCGCTGAGGAGGCCGGCGGCCAGGATCCCCTCCCCCTCGAGGCGCGCGAGGTGCGCGATCTCGACCTCGGCTCGGCCGATGAGCGGCGGGTCGGGATTGCGCAGCGCCTCCCGCGCGGCGGCCGCGACCGGGCCGAGGTCCCCGACGCCGCGCGCGGCGGCCGTCCGTCGCCGCGTCGCCCACCACACGCCCGCGCCGACGCCGCCGCCCGCGGCCACCGCGAGGACCAGCGGGAGCCCGCAGAGCGCGAGCACCACGCTCGTGCCGAGGGCCGACGCGCCGAAGATGGTGGCCTCGCGGGTGCGGGTCTCCTGCGGCGTCTTCGCCGCGCCCGGAGCCGGCGCCGCCGCGGGCGGGACCGGTGTGGCGGGAGCCCCCACCGCCGCGGAGGAAGGGCCCCATCCGAGCAGGGTGCGGGCCCCCACGAGCGGCCGCCGCTGCCGGGCGGCCTCCTCGTCGGCGTAGCCGAGCGGCACCGGCTGCGCCGGGAGCATCGCCCACAGCTCCTCGCCCAGGCGCCGCGCCGGGTCGCGCAGATCGGCCATGGCCTGGCGCACCTGCTCGACGGTGCGCTCCCGCTCGCCGAGCGGCGTCGGATAACGGCGCGCCTCCTCCATGCCCACCTCGAGCATGGCCATGAGCTTCTGCCCCTCGCGCTCGACCTCGAGGCGGCTGCACGCCGGCGTCAGGCCGAGCAGGAAGAAGGGGCTCTCGCCGAGGCGCATGCCCTACCTGAGGCCCGAGTCGAACCCGCGGCGCCGCGCCTCCACCGACGGGGGCATCAGGCTCCACAGCCGATCGACGATGCTCTTCAGCGCGAGCTTGTCGTTGCGGCCGAGCGCGGCGTGCCCCTGGCGCACCAGCTCCTCGGCCTGGGGCAGGTTGGTGGCCTCGGCGACCTTGGAGGCGACGTACTCGAAGTCCCAGGCGACCGCCTCGGGGTGGCGGTAGTAGGCCGCGTTGAGCAGGTTGGAGATGAGGCGCAGCTGCCGCTGCAGCTCGCGCGCGTCGCGCGCCCCGCGGGCGCGCTCGATGGCGCCCAGGGCGTCCTTGAAGAGGGACTGCTCCTCGGCCGTGCCGTACTCGGAGACCCAGCTCGCCGCGGTCGCCGCGTGGTCCCGCACGCGCTCGTCGAGCTCCTCCCAGCTCGCCTGCGACTCGGCCTCGTGAATGGCGGCGTCGATCTCGGTCAGGAGCCGGCGCGCCTTCTGGCCCGCGTCGGCGTCGCCGCCCCGGGCCGCCGCCACCTCCTGGGCGGCCTGCATGAGCGTCTGCTCCACGCCCTCGAGCCGCGCCAGCCCGGCCCGGTCGCCGCACCGGAACGCGGCGCTGCGCGCCTCGGTGAGGCGGGCGCGCAGGTCGGCGAGGCCCTGGTCCAGCACCTCGAGGCTGGCCGCCGGCACCAGCAGGTGGGCGACCTCCTCGAAGACCTGGTTCAAGGTGGGCACCAGCGCGCGCGCCGAGAGCCGGCCGCCGCGGTCGAGCTCGAGCGTCACCTCCACCGCCGACCCGGCGGGGAGGCTCGCGGTGACGGCCGTGCCCGAGATCTCGATGGCCCCGACCAGGCGGCACAGGTGCGCGAGCGCGAACTCCCCCTGGACGATGGGGATGCGCAGGAGGCACTCGCGCGACCCCTTGGCCACGCTGTCGACGGTGCGGTGGGTGAAGGTGCGGCGCATGGGGAGGGGCGCGCCGCGCTCGAAGTAGACCTGCACCATGTCGTTGGCGAGGGCCACGCCCACGGTGCGCGACAGGGGCGGGTCGGAGACCGTGAGACCCTGCACGATGGTGACGCTGCCGGGCTCCAGGGGGACGTCGGCGCCGTCCACCCCGATGGCCTTCAGCGTGAAGGTGCTCGGGCAGTGGGCCTTGACTTCGACGCTGGCGACGAACGCGCCCTCCTTGCTGAGACGCGTCAGCGGGCTGCGCCACTCGCCATCGCCGCGCACCAGCTGCACCGTGGCGACCTCGGCGCCCGGACCTGGCAGGAGGCGGCCGACGACGTGCGGTGCCAGGTCGGAGGTCATGGCCGGGTACTGGAGCCAGACCCGCCGGGCCCGCGGCGAGGCGGAGGGCGCCGCGGCGCGGGCCTGCAGGCCCGCGGTGGCCGCGTAGATGGCGGCGCCCTGCGCCACCAGCGCCATGGGGTCGAGCGCCTCGGCGAAGGTCGCGCCGAGGCGCTCGCGCACCCGCGCGCGGAGCGCGGGCATCATCGTGGGCCCGCCCACGAGCACGATGCGGCCCACCTGCGCAGGCTGGAGGCCGTGCGCGCCGAGCAGCCGCTGGCACACCTCCACCGAGCGGTCGAAGAGGGGCAGCGCCAGGCGCTCGAGCGTGGAACGGTCGAGGGTGAGGTCGACCTCGGCCGTGCCGCCCGCGACGGTCACGCGGCCGATGGCCAGCGGCGCCTCGCGGGCGCGGCTGAGCTCGATCTTGGCCTCCTCGGCGGCCTGCTTGAGCTGGCGGATCACGGGCGCGTGCGCCGGGTTGCTGCGCTCCAGGCGCAGCCCTCCGGCGGCGAGCTGCTCCAGGGCCCAGCCCACGATGGCCCAGTCGATGTCGCGCCCGCCGAGGAAGTTGTCGCCGTCGTGGCCGATGACGCGCAGCAGGCCGTCGCGGGTCTCGAGGAGGGAGACGTCGAAGGTGCCGCCGCCGAGGTCGTAGACGAGCCAGCTCCCCTGCTCGTCGGGGCCGGACCAGCCGGCGGCGAGCGCGGAGGCGACCGGCTCCTGGATGAGGTCGGCGCGCTTGAGACCGGCGAGTCGCGCGGCCTCCGAGGTCGCCGAGCTCTGGGGGAGCTCGAAGAGCGCCGGCACCGAGATGACCGCCTGCTCCGGCTCGAAGCCGAGCTGGTCGCGCGCGTCGGCGCGCAGCGACTTGAGCACCTCCGCCGCCAGCTCCTCGGGTTTGCGGCTCTGGCCGGCGGCGGCGAAGGTCAGGGCCTGCGCCGTGCCCA
Organism: Deltaproteobacteria bacterium; assembly: GCA_016218785.1. Lineage (GTDB taxonomy): Bacteria > Myxococcota_A > Polyangia > JACRCY01 > JACRCY01 > JACRCY01. The sequence goes on along the minus strand of JACRCY010000633.1, from coordinate 7,282 downwards.
TCAGGCGCTTGAACTCGGCGCGCGTGTTGTTGGGGTCGGTCTCGAGGTACTTGCGGGCGCGGGCGCCCACGGTCACGTTGCCGCGGGCGTCGATCCGGACGACCGACGGCGTCAGCGGCGAGCCGCCCGCGTTGCGCACGAGCTCGGTGTGCTCACCGTCGAAGACGGCGGCGGTGGAGTTGGTGGTGCCGAGGTCGATGCCGACGTAGAGGTCCTTGGCCATGGGTCCCTGTCCCCGGGCGCGAGCGCCGCCCGCGCATCATACCGCCGCGCGCCAGGCCTGCCACCTGGTACACGGCGTGCTACGCAGGAGTCGCGTGCTCCTCGCCGGTCGCGCGAGTCCTGCGCGCTACGCGCCGCTCCCCGCGGCTCCGCCTGCGTGCAAGCTACCAGAATCACTTGGTACCCGCGCTGGTCCCCAACTTGCAAATTCTCCCAACCGCTGGAGGTGCCCATGCGCTGCTGCCGGCTTCTCTTCGCGGTCCTCTTCGCCCTCGGGGGAGGGTGTGACGTCGAGGAGGAGGCCATCGACGGCATCGACGACCCCGCCGTGCCGCCGGAGAAGGCCGACAGCCCCTACACCGGGTGCCAGCTCGCCCAGGTGCTGGTCTACGTCAACGACCCGGCCACGAGCTACGACGTGCTGCGCCAGGCGGCGGTGCCGAAGGTCGCGGTCCGGAACATCATCGCCCACCGCGACGGCGTCGACGGCCAGCCGGGCACGGCCGACGACGACCGCTTCGACGATCTCGCGGAGCTGGACGCCGTCCCCTACGTCGGCCCCATCGCGCTGCAGAAGCTGGTCGCCGCGATCGACGCGCGCTGCCAGGCGCCCGCGAGCGTGGACGTGATCTTCTCCCCCCAGCCCTACGAGCAGTCGCACCTCGCCCGCGTCGCGCAGCTGATCGCCGGCGCGCAGCACTCCATCGACCTCGCGCTCTACAGCTTCAGCGACGCCAAGATCGCCGCGGCGCTCGGCGAGGCCGTCACGCGCGGCGTCACCGTGCGGCTCCTGTTCGAGCCGGCCAACGAGGAGCGCAAGAGCCCGGCCGGCACCGCGTCGGCCCGCTACGAGGACCTCGGCATCGACGTGCGCTACGTCAACCAGATCATGCACCACAAGTTCGCGATCATCGACGGGCCGCGCGACGACGTGGCGCCGGCGGCGACCGCGTGGCTGGTGACCGGCAGCGGCAACTGGTCCAACTCCGCGGGCACGCGCTACGACGAGAACACGGTCTTCATCCAGGGGCGGTCGGAGCTGGTGCTCCGCTTCCAGCGGGAGTTCAACCTCCTGTGGGAGAGCTCGCGCGACTTCACCTGGAACCAGGATCTCGCCTTCTTCTCGTCGCTGCCGATCGACGCCTCGATGATCCCGGACGAGTCCGGCCTCGACGCGGTCTTCACCTCGGCGAACTTCACGGTGCGCCAGACCTCGTACGGGCCCACCTTCACCGTGGTGGCAGGCTCCAACACCGTCGCCGATCGCCTCGTCGGCCTGATCGAGGGCGCCCGGAAGTCGATCCACCTGGCCTCGGGGCACCTCCGGTCGTGGCCGGTGGCGCAGGCGCTGCTCGACCAGCGCCGGGCGCACCCGGAGCTGGACATCCGCATCTACCTCGACGGGCAGGAGTACATCAGCGCCTCGACCCACGCGCAGCAGGCGTCCGCGCGCGCGGCGTGCCTCGCCGCGGCCGGCACCGACCCGCAGAAGACGCAGGCCTGCATCGACAACGACTACTACTACAGCTACGAGGCCCATCTGGCGGGCATCGGGCTCCGGTTCAAGTACTACGCCTACCGCTGGGACTTCTCCTACGCGGTGCAGATGCACCACAAGTACCTGGTCGTCGACGGCGTGACGCTGGCGTCGGGGAGCTACAACCTCTCCGACAACGCCGAGCACGCGACCATGGAGAACATGGTCATCTACGACGGGCCCGAGCACCGGGATCTCGTCCAGGCCTTCGAGGCGAACTTCGAGTCAATCTGGCAGACCGGGCAGCCGGACACCGGCCTCGCGGCCCTGCAGCAGCGGATCGAGGACCAGTCCCAGCCCGTGCCGCTCGTCTTCGATTCCCTCGCCCTGGATCACCCGCAGGTGACCGCGCTCAAGGCGCTCATCCGCGCGCAGTGCCCCGCCGTGGACAGCACGGACTACCGCACCGACCCCGCCAGCCATAGGTTCTGCCCGCGGCCATAGCGCAGTCGATCCCCGCCCGCCGGCGCTCCGGCGGTGGTGTGTCCTGGGATCGTGGCGGGGAGGACGGCGCGGGGGCTAGCAGCTGTAGTACCAGCAGTCGTCGAAGGCGAGGTAGGTCGAGTTGCTGCTGCAGCCCACGCCGGTCGAGTCGTACATGCAGTCCATGCACGTCGCGCTCGAGTAGCAGGCGTCGAACTCGGTGCAGCACGACGCGCTCAGGCACGCGTCCGCGGTCGGGTCGCCGGTGCTCTCGCCGGAGTCGCAGACGCCGTTCCCGGTGGTGCCGCCGCCGGTGCTGCCGGTGTCACAGTAGCTCGTCCAGCAGGAGTCGAACGCCACGAACTTGGAGTTGGTGTCGCACGACGTGCCCGTGCCGTACATGCAGCCCTGGCAGGTCGTGTCGGCGTAGCAGGCATTGAAGGACGTGCAGCAGTTCGCGTCGAGGCACGCATCCACGGTCGTGTCGCCGGTGCTCTCCGTGGTGCCGCAGACCCCGCCGCCGCTCGGGGTGACACCGCCATCGACCCCGCCGCCACCCCCGCCGCTGGTGTCGCAGTTGTCCGCCCAGCAGGTATCGAACGCCAGGAACAGGTTGTTGCTCGAGCACGCGGCGACCGACGGATCCGCCAGGCAGGCGAGGCACGCCGCGTCCGCGTAGCACGCCGTGAAGGACGGGCAGCACGACGCGTCGAGGCACGCGTCGAGCGTGGCGTCGCCCGTCGCGGCGTCGGTCCCGCAGATCCCGGTGCCGGTGCCGCCGCCGCCCCCGCCGCCACCGCCACCGCCGCCACCACCGCCGCCCGGGGTGACGACGCCGCCGCTCCCGGAGTCGGGCTGGATGATGCCGCCGAAGGGGGCGTCGCCCAGGTGGTTGAGGATGCCGCCGTCGTGCGGCTCTTCGGTGGGCACCAGGCCCTGGCTGCATCCCAGGGCGAAGCTGAGCGAGAGCGCGGCTGCCAGGACCGACCGGAGCGGCGTGTGCATGGGTCTTCTCCTCCATCGCGGGTCCCGGCACCACCGCGACCGCCACTCGCCCACGCCCTGGGGTGTCAGGCTGCCCAATTCAACCCGCCGCCTGTGAGGCAAGGTCCGGGCCAGGAGTACATGGTAGGTACACCGTAGGGGCATGTGTGTGGATCCAAGTGGTTGGCACCCGACTCGGCCGACAGGCAGCAGGTCCGCACACCTTCTATCATGGGCCGGAGCCCCCACATGTGGTTCCCAGACCCGAGGACACCGACCTGGGAGTCAGGGACCATGGTGTCTAGCCGAAACGCTCGTCATGCCTATACAGAAGGACTGTTCCTGGATCTTGCGCCGCAACGCGTCGAGACCCGCCTCCCGCGCGAGGTCCAGCCGTGTCTCAAGCCGCCAGCCAGCGTGGGGGATGTGTTTCGCGAGGGTCGTCGACCGAACGACGGCGGCTGCTCCGGCCGCGCGGCGATGGGGCGCGGCGGCGGCACGATGCGCTCTGACGCTTGGTGCCGCCGACGGCGGCGGCCTTCTCTTTCACCAGTTGAAAGTTCCCGGCCTCGGCCACGCGGTTGGTGGCGGCTTCTTTCGACTGGTGAAAGTTCTTGCCGCCACCGTCGGGCCCGATGGGAGTCGACCGCGGCGCCGTGGCGGGCCGGGGCCCCGGCCTCCGGACGACTGGTCGAGATTACACCCAGCGCGGCTGGGCCACTGCCCTCCAGCCTAGGGCAATGGCAGGCTGCATTCATGTGGCTCGCTGGCAGTCGCGTCTCTGCGGCGGCGCTCGTGCTCTGGGCGCAGCTCTTGGCCTGCGGCCCGGGGAGCCCGCCCGCGGTCGACGCTGCAGCGACCGACGCGATTGGAGTGGACGCTGCCGTCGAGGGCGGCGGCGACGGTGTGATCGCGACCGATGGACCCGTCGACGACGCCAGCGGTTGCGGATCGGGCGCCGGTACCCTAGCCTTCGAGAGCCATGAAGGTCCTCCGCGGCAAGGTGGTCGTGATCACCGGGGCCGGCTCGGGCATCGGGCGAGCCACGGCGTTGCGCTTCGCCCGCGCGGGCGCGCGTCTGCACCTCGTGGACATCGCGCCCGAGGGGCTCGCGACCGCGTGTGCCGAGGTCGAGGCGCTCGGCGCGCGGGCCACCCCGCACCAGCTCGACTGCGCCGACGCCGCGGCCATGGAGCGGCTGGCGGCGGACATCTACGCCGAGCCCGAGGGCCGCGTCGACGTGCTCCACAACAACGCCGGGGTCTGCCTGGGCGGCCCCATCGAGCACATCAGCCTGGAGGACTGGCGCTGGATCGTGGACGTCAACCTGTGGACCGTGGTGCACGGCGTCCGCAGCTTCGTGCCCCGGATGATCGCGCAGGGCGGCGGCGGCCACCTGGTGAACACCGCCTCCATGGCGGGGGTGATCGGGCTCCCGTTCGTCGCCCCCTACTGCGCGACCAAGTTCGCGGTGATGGGGCTCTCCGAGTCGCTCGCGGCCGAGCTCGGGCGCCACGACATCCACGTGAGCGTGATCTGCCCCGGCGGCACGCGCACCGGCGTGCTCGCCAACGCACGGCTCGAGCTGCCCGAGCGCTTCTCCTCCTGGCTCACCAAGGCGCTGGCGCGCTGGGCGCCTGACCCCGACCGGGTCGCACGGCAGGTGGTGGAGGCGGTGCGCGCCGAGCGCAGCTTCGTCATGACCGGCGTGGACCTGCTGCCGCTGTGGGCGCTGCGCCGGCTCTCGATCCCGCTCTATCACCGCGTGGCCGGCGCGCTGACCAGGTGGGCCCACGCGGCGCTCTCGCGGCCGGCGACCTAGCGCCGCACGCGCCCGGAACCGGGCGCACCTGTCGCGACCTGTTGTCGGGAGGCAATAGCCCCCGGGGCGTTGGGTCAGCGGTGGGGCCGGGCCGCGCCCGTCGCCGCGGATCCCCGACCAGGGCCAACGCCCGGATTTTCCTGCTGATCGCGCCCATCCCGCCGCCCGTGTCGGTGGTCGGGGGTGCCGTCGCGCCGCAGGCAGCGGTGGCATGTCCGTTGCACCCCTGGGGCGCGGGCCTTCCTGCGCCTCGTGCCATGAAAGTCGTCCTCCACCTGACGCTGAACTGCAACCTCCGGTGCAAGTACTGCTACGCGCCGGCCAAGCGGCAGGAGGCCATGTCCACGGACACCGCGCACCAGGCCATCGATCTGGCCGTGCGGCTCGGCGAGCGCAGCGCCTGCGTCGCCTTCTTCGGCGGCGAGCCGCTCCTCCGCTTCGACGCCATCAAGGAGCTGACCGGGTACGCCGAGGCGGGCGCGCGGCGCCGCAGCCTCCCCATGCACTTCCGCCTGGCGACCAACGGCACGCTCTTCACCGAGGAGAGCCTCGCGTTCTGCCGCGATCACGACATCCTCTTCGCCATCTCCCTCGACGGCGACGAAGCCGCGCACGACTCGGCGCGGGTCCAGGCGAGCGGCAAGGGGAGCTTCGCGCTCGTCGACCGCAAGCTCGACGCGATCCTCGAGTACAACCCGCACACGGTGGTCACGACCGTGATCACGCCGGCGACCGTCGACCGCCTGCTGCCGTCGGTCGAGTACATGTGGGGCCGCGGCCTCCGCTACATCGTGCACCAGCTCGACTACTCCCACCCCGATTGGACTCCGGCGCGGTTCGAGCGGCTCGAGGCGGGGTACCGCCAGCTCGCGGGCTTCTACCTCGAGCGGGTGCGGTCGGGCGCGCGCTTCCACCTCGGCCTCTTCGACGACAAGCTCAAGACCCACGTCGCCTCGCCGTTCAAGCTCGGCGAGATCTGCGACTTCGGCTCGCGGCGGGTCTCGGTCGCGCCCGACGGGCGCATCTTCCCCTGCGTCCGCTTCGTCTCGGATCGGGCCGATGCGGCCGACTACTGCATCGGCGACGTCGAGCACGGCCTGAGCGCGCGCCGCGACGAGCTCGTCGCCGAGAACCGCCGCGAGCGCCCGCAGTGCGCCGGCTGCGCGCACCTGGGGCGGTGCACCAACTACTGCGGCTGTCTCAACTGGCAGACCACCGGCGCGCTCACCACGGTGCCGCCGATCATGTGCGCCCACGAGCGCATGCTCATCCCCATCGCCGACGAGATCGGCAATGAGCTGTGGAGCGAGCGCAACGCGCACTTCCTGCAGAAGCACTACCAGGAGCACGCCGAGAGGTTCGTCTACTCGTTCGACTGAGGGGACGCCATGAGCCACGCGGGATTCGAGGTTCGACCGGTCAGGCACTACGACGTGCCGCGCTACCCCACCACCTGCCTCGAGGCGGAGCCGACCGAGGCGGGGGCCGAGGAGCGCGTGCGTCTCCGCGACGTCCTGCGCTGGCTCGTGTGCGCGCTGCTCATGCTCGGGCTCGTGCTCGGCGCCGTCGCCTGTGGCGACCGCGCGCGCCTGGCCGTGGTGCCCCCGCGCCACGACGCGGGCGTCGGGCCCGATGGCGGCCTGCCCCCGCCCGACGGCGGCCTGCCGCCGCCCGACGGTGGTGACCCCGATGGCGACATCATCATGGGGGACATCGCCGAGTGCACCCCCGGCGACATCTACTGCCAGGACAGCCAGACCCTGATGACCTGCGCGGACGGCTACACGTACTCGGCGACCGACTGCGACGCCTACTGCCCGGCGACCTACGGCCCGCAGTCGTACTCGATGGGCTGCGACATCGCCGCGTACGACCCGTGCAACTGCTACGACATGCTCGACGGCGGCGTGGCCATGTGCACGCCCGACATGGTCGAGTGCCTCGATCCCGACACGGTCTCGACCTGCGACGCGGCGACCGGGAGCATGGTGTCGACGGACTGCACCAGCTACTGCCACGAGCACTTCGGCGCCACTTCGACCGCCACCGGCTGTGACGCCACGCAGATCGACAACCCCTGCGGGTGCACCAGCCGGTAGGCGCCCGGCCCGACGCCGGTCGGCGCGTTCGAGCGCGACTGCTCGCCCTACGGTGTCACGACCGATCAGGGACCCCGTAGCGCCGCAGCCGCCAGCCCCGAGGGTCGACCGCGGTGAGGTCGCGGGGAAGCGGCGGGCAGAGTGACCCCCGGCCCCCGGGAGGGGGGCTACGTGAGCAGGCGGCGATGTGGAGCG
>JACRCY010000609.1 GCA_016218785.1 Deltaproteobacteria bacterium | reverse complement strand
GCTCTTCCGATCTCTGCCAAAGGCGTCGAAGACGGCCAGCACCACGGCCGCCTCGGCCCGGCGCTCCTCGACCGGCGGCGCCTCGGCGCTCGACTCGACCGGTGGGGCCTCGGCCTGCGACTCGGGCGGTGGCGCCGCGCCACGGAACACGGGCGGCGGACCCCCGACGGGGGCCTCGGGCACCGTGTCGACCTTGCGGAACGCGCGCTCGCCGCGCACGGCCTCGGCCGGCTCGGCAGGTGTGGAGGGCTCCGATCCCTCGTCCGTCTCGACGGGCTCGACGGCCTCGGGGGCCCCGGCCTCCCGTGCTGCCGAGGCCTGGGCTCTGGCCTGGATCTGGGCCGCGGCCGCGTCGAGGGCCGCGAGGTCCGAGCCCATGGGCGGAGTGTCCACCTCGGGCCAGGCCGGCCGCGCCCCCGCCCCCGCGCCTTCGACCTGGTCCTCGATCACGTCGGCGTCGACGAGCGCGATGGCGTCGTCGGCCGGTGCCGGCGCCGCCGGTCCGTGCGGGGTGGCCGGCGGCACCGCGGGGGGCGGCCTGGCGGCCGGCGGCAACGGCGGCACCACGGCGATCGGCCGGGCAGGAGGCGCGGTGCAGCAGCTCCGCGCCCATGTCCGCGAGCTCCTCGGTCGTGAACTCGAGCTCGGTATCCCAGTCGGGCCTAGGCACCGTTCCCTCGTCGACGGGTCGCCCTCGAGGTGCGGCGCCGCGCGAGCGGGCTGCCGCACAGCAGTCGCTGTCCGCGCTGGAGCGACTCGAGCACGACGCGCCCGGGCTGGAACAGGACGATCACCGTCGAGCCCAGGTGGAACACGCCGATCTCGTCTCCCTTGCGGACCTCCGGCGCGGGATCGTACTCGCGGCTCCCCGTGGGCCGCTGCGCATGCGTGTGGACGGAGGGGTCGTAGGTCGCCGTGACGCACCCGACCCCGCAGGCCGCGACCTTGACCACGGCCACCTCGCCGAGGCTCCCGTCGAGGAAGGTGACGAGGCGCTCGTTGCAGGCGTAGAGCCCCTCCACGTCGCGCACGGCGCGCGCATTGACGGGGAAGAGCTCGCCGGGCACGTGGCTGCAGCCGATGACCCTCCCGGCCACCGGCGCATGGATGCGGTGGTAGTCCCGCGGCGAGAGGTAGAGCGTGGCGTAGACTCCGCCGATGTAGCGGACCGCTCGGGCCGTGTCGGCCAGCAGCGCGCCCACGGTGAACTCGCACCCCTTGACCTGGAGCATGCGGCCGCCCTCGAGGTCGCCGCGCTCCAGGACCTCGCAGTCGACCGGCGACACCGCGACGTCGGGGTCCGGGTCGACCGGGCGCGCGCCGTCGCGCAACGTCCGCGTGAAGAAGTCATCGAGGGTGGCGTAGTCCTCGAGCGGGAGCGCCATCTCGACGAGGTCGATGCCGAAGCGTCGGGCATAGGCCCCGTACACCCCCGACCGCGCGGCGCGGGGGACCGGGATGCGCGCGATGGCGCCCAGGGCGGTCGAGAAGGTGCGCTTGGGCGCCCACCGGATGAGATCACGCACCAGACGCGAGCCCCGCGCCTCCCGCTCCACGCGCATGACGCCTTCTCGCAGCATCGCTGCCAGACTCATCAGCGTAGGTCAGAATGGCGGGAAAATCAATGAATCAGGAGGGTTCGATGGGCAGCCGGCAGCCTCTCAACAGTCGAAGTACAGCCCGAACTCGAGGGGCGTGGGACGGAGGCGGACGGGGGTCACCTCGCTCTCCATCTTGTAGTCGATCCAGGTCTCGATGACGTCGCGGGTGAAGACGTCCCCCTTGAGCAGGAACTCGTAGTCGCGCCGGAGCGACAGGAGCGCCTCGTCGAGCGAGAAGGGCGCGGAGGGCACGTCCTTTAGCTCCTCGGGCGAGAGGGCGTAGATGTCCTTGTCCAGCGGCTCGCCCGGATCGATCTGGTGCTCGATGCCGTCGAGGCCCGCCAGGAGCATCGCCGAGAAGGCGATGTAGGCGTTGCACGACGGGTCGGGAGTGCGGAACTCGATGCGCTTGGCCTTCGGTGAGGGCGAGTACATCGGGATGCGGATGGCGGCCGAGCGGTTGCGGCTCGAGTAGGCCAGGTTCACCGGCGCCTCGTAGCCGGGGACCAGGCGGCGGTACGAGTTGGTGCCGGGGTTGGAGAAGGCGCAGATGGCCTTGGCGTGCTTGAGGATGCCGCCGATGTAGTGGAGCGCCAGGTCCGACAGGCCGGCGTACTTGTCGCCAGCGAAGAGCGGGCGCCCGTCCTTCCACAGCGACATGTGGCAGTGCATGCCCGAGCCGTTGTCGCCGTAGAGGGGCTTGGGCATGAAGGTGACGGTCTTCCCGTTCCGCCGCGCCACGTTCTTCACCACGTACTTGAACCACATGAGCATGTCGCCCATCGTCGTGAGCGGCGCGTACTTCATGTCGATCTCGCACTGCCCGGCGGTGGCGACCTCGTGGTGCTGCACCTCGACCTCGATGCCGAGCTTCAGGAGCTCGAGCACCATCTCGGTGCGGAGGTCGTGGATGGAGTCGGTGGGCGGGACCGGGAAGTAGCCTTCCTTGTAGCGCGGCTTGTAGCCGAGGTTGGGCTTCTCGTCGCGGCCGCTGTTCCAGCGTCCCTCGCTCGAGTCGATGTAGTAGTAGGCGTGGTTGGTCTGGCTGTCGAAGCGGATGTCGTCGAAGATGAAGAACTCCGCCTCGGGGCCGAAGTTGACCAGGTCGGCGATGCCCGTCGACCTGAGGTAGCGCTCCGCCTTCTGGGCGACGTTGCGCGGGTCGCGGCTGTAGGGCTCGCGGGTGATGGGGTCGACGATGTTGCAGATGAGGCTGACCGTCGGGTCCTTCAGGAAGGGGTCCATCCGGGCCGTGGTGGGGTCAGGGATCATCAGCATGTCGGAGGCGTTGATCGGCTGCCAGCCGCGGATCGACGAGCCGTCGAACCCGAACCCGTCCTCGAAGCACTCCTCGGTGAGGCGGTGGACCGGCACCGTGGTGTGCTGCCAGATCCCCGGGAAGTCGAGGAACTTGAGGTCGACCATGACGGCGCTGTGCTTCCGCGCGAGCTCGATCACTTCGGTCGGCTTCCTCGGCGTCGACATGTCCAATCCTCCCTTGGTCCGGCAGCGGGGCTAGATCGCATCCGGGCCTCGCTCGCCGGTGCGAATCCGGATCACTTCCTCGACCGGAGTGACGAAGATCTTCCCGTCCCCTATCCGTCCGGTGCGGGCCGCGGTGGTGATGACCTCGATCACCTGGTGGACCTGGTCGTCCTTCACGATGATCTCGAGCTTGACCTTGGGGACGAAGTCGACCACGTAGGCGGAGCCGCGGTAGACCTCCTTCTTGCCACCGGTGCGGCCGAACCCCTTCACCTCGTCGAGCTTGAACGGCTTGATGATGGCCTCGATCTTCTTCACGGCAACCCCCTCGAGATGGGCACGCCCACGGGCGCTGGCTCGTTCACGGAGCCTGTGCCTACAGTTAGCCCGAGCGTGGTTTCGGGCGTGTTTCGTGTCCGTTAATTCGCCGGGTCGCGCCTACGCCTGGAGCGCGCCGCGGAGGTCGAGCACCCGGGTCACCCCGCCGGCCGCGCAGAAGTCCCGGAGCTCCCGGAGCACCCGCACCGCCGCGTCGGGCTCGACGAAGTTCTGGGTCCCGACCTGGAGCGTGGTCGCGCCCGCGAGCATGAACTCGGCGGCGTCCTCGCCGCTCTGGAGGCCGCCGATGGCGGAGATCGGGGCGTCGGGGAAGGCGCGGTGCACCTCGAAGACCATGCGCAGCGCCACGGGCTTGATGGCGGGCCCCGAGAGGCCGCCGAACTTCGTGGCCAGCCGCGGGCGCCGCGTGCGGGCGTCGATGGCCATGCCGCGCAGCGTGTTGATGAGCGACAGCCCGCCGGCGCCCGACTCGAGGCAGGCGCCGGCCAGCGCGACGACGTCGGTGACGTTGGGCGTGAGCTTCACCCACACCGGCACCCGCGCCGCGGCCACGCACTCCCGCACCAGGCGGCCCGCGGCCTGCGGGTCGCGGCCGAACTCGATGCCCCCCTTGTGCACGTTCGGGCAGGAGATGTTCATCTCGAGCGCGGCCACGCCCGGGATCTCCGAGAGCCGCGCGGCACACTCCACGTACTCGCTCTCGGTCTCGCCGAAGAAGTTGACCACCACCGCCGCGCCGCAGGAGCGGAGGTAGGGCATCTTGTCCGCGGCGAAGGCCTCGAGGCCGACGTTGGCGAGGCCGATCGAATTCAGCATGCCGGCGGCGGTCTCGCAGATGCGCGGGACGGGATTGCCGGCGCGCGGCTGCAGCGAGATCCCCTTGGTCACCACGCCGCCAAGGGCGCCGACGTCGCAGACGTCCGCGAACTCGGCGGCGTAGCCGAAGGTCCCCGAGGCGGTCATGACCGGGTTCTTGAGCGCGAGGGCGCCCATCGTCACCGCCATATCGACGGCGGTCACTGGTACACCTCGGCGGCGTCGATCCCACGGGAGGGCTCCGCCCTCCCGCCCCGCGAGGGGACCTCGCGGGGTCCCCACTCTCCCGCGGCCGCGCTCGCGGCCGGCTCGCGCTGCGCGCTCGCGCGCGACGCCCGGAGGCCGTCCCTGTCGACGGCGCTCACTGGTACACCTCCGCCGCGTCGAACACGGGGCCGTCCTGGCACACGTAGACGAAGGGGCGCGAGCGGGCCGGCACGGCGCACCCGAGGCACGCGCCGAGGCCGCAGGCCATGGCCGCCTCCAGGGAGACGAGACACGGCAGCTCGCGCAGGCGCGCGATACGCGCCACCGCGTGGAGCATGGGGTCGGGCCCGCAGGCCATGAGCCGCGGCCGCCCGCCCACCTCGTCGAGGCGGCGCTCGAGGGCGGCCGTCACCAGGCCCCGCTGGCCCCGGGAGCCGTCGTCGGTGGTGAGGTGCAGGCTCACGCCGAGCCGCTCGAGCCCCGTCGCGTAGGGGAGGTCCTGCGCGGTGCGGCCGCCGAGGAAGACCTCGACGCGGTCGGCCCGGCCGGCGGCGGCCGCGCGCGCCGCCTGCAGGTAGACCGGCGGCACGCCCGAGCCACCGGCGATCAGCAGGTCCTGGCGCGCGGCATCCGGGGCCGGGAACGCCGTGCCCAGGGGCCCGAGCACCCGGAGCCGGGCGCCCGCGGTGGCGCGGCTCAGGAGCGCCGTCCCGCGGCCCACCGTCTTCACGAGGATGGCAGCCATGCCGTCGGGGCGCGCCTCGAGGAGGCTGATGGCGCGGGGCAGCAGCGGGTCGCGCCCCCAGTCGCCGCGCACCATGACGAACTGCCCCGGCAGCGCGCCCGCGAGCGCCTCGCAGCCGCCGAGCCGGAGGATGAAGTAGCCCGGCGCGAGGTCCTCGCGCGCGACTACCCCGGCGTCGATGAAGTTCATGCCGCGCGCATCCTACCACGGCGCGGCCGGCCGGCAACGCGCGAGGTGGCGCGGGCGCTCGCGGCGGTCACAGCATCCCGCGGGTGCGGGCCACCGCCTCGATCTCGGCGCGCCGGCGCACGAGCTCGTCCGGGTCCTTGACCGGCAGGAAGCGCGACCGGACGCCCTCGCGGGGCACCGTCAGATAGGCGGCGTCGAGGGCCGCGGTCAGCTCCTGGAGCAGCCGCTCGAACTGGATGGCCACCGCGCCGCCGACCTTCTTCTCCACCTCGAACCAGTGCCACTCGATGGGCGTCTCGGCCAGGGCGCGCGCCGAGACCACGAAGGTGTTGGTGTTGAACACGCGCACCTGCGCCGGGTCGACGCCCTCCGGGAGCCGGAACTCCTCCAGCACCTGGAGCCGGCCGAGGGCGTGGACCGGGATGCCCCCCTTGTCGCCGGCGGCCTTCTCGCACACCTCGACCATGACCTCGCGGCCCGTCTCGATGAAGTGCCCGAGGATGGCCGGGTCGACGGTGGCGCCGAGGTTGTCCAGGTTGGCGATCCAGACGTACTTGCCGCCGGCCGCGCGGAACTCGCCCAAGAAGCCGGAGCGCCGGAGGGCGTCGACCAGGTCGCCATGCCCCGTGCTGTATGAGCTGGGCTCCCCCGCCTCGTCGCGGAACAGCTGGCCGCTCGGCGTCAGGCGCAGTCCCATCCCCTGGAGGAAGGTGCGGACGTGGGCCGGCGCCCCGGCGCTCGCGAGGGCAGCCTTCGTCGGCTCCTCGGTGGCGTCGCTCACCATCAGCCAGAGCGGCAGGGGGCGCTCCCCCCGCGCCGACCACGAGGCGTTCTCCGCGAGGCGGAGCTGCAGGAAGGTCTTCCCCGCGCAGGCCTCGACGAGCGCCTTGACCACGCCGCCCATCCGCGTGGCCATGCCGCCGGCCATGACGCAGAAGGCCAGCTCGCCCCGGCGGAGCGCCGCCTCGCCGAGCGCGCTCAGGCGGGCGTGCTCGGGCGTGCCGGGCACCGGGGCAAGCGGGATCTCCGACGGCGACGGGAGCCGCACCTCGCCCGCGACGACGTTGCGGGCGCGGCGCCGGGCCGTGGCGTCCGCGGCCGGGTCGGCCAGG
>JACRCY010000621.1 GCA_016218785.1 Deltaproteobacteria bacterium | reverse complement strand
GGCTGCGGGACGGATGCGCCAGGAATCAGATTCGCGCTGCCGGAACGACCGCCAAAAGTGCTGCACTCACGCTTGGTTGTGTACGTCGGACGATACGTTCACGGGACATTAGCACACGGTTTTCCCGCCTTTCAACAAGAATTCTGGCCGCCTCCGCCGACGGCGCCGACGGAGTCAGGGCGCCCCGCTCACGCCTCCTCGTCGTCTTCTTCTTCCTCCTGTGGCTCCTGTGGCTCCGGTGGCGCCTCCTCCGCCTTCTCGTAGAGCGCCGCCCCGAACTCGCCCGGGTCGAAGGGGCGGAGGTCGTCGACGCGCTCGCCGACGCCGATGTAGCGGACCGGGATCTTCAGCTCGTTGCAGATGCCGAGGATCACGCCGCCCTTGGCGGTCCCGTCGAGCTTGGTCAGGACGATGCCGGTGAAGTCCATCGCCTGCTTGAAGGTCTGCGCCTGACTGATCGCGTTCTGGCCGTTCGTCGCGTCGAGCACCAGGAGCGTCTCGTGCGGCGCGCCGGCCTCCGCCTTGTCGCAGACGCGGCGCACCTTCTGCAGCTCCTCCATCAGGTTGACCTTGGTGTGGAGCCGGCCGGCGGTGTCGGCGATGACCACGTCGTAGCCCTGCTCGCGGGCGCGCTTGATCGCGTCGAAGACCACCGACGAGGGATCGCCGCCCTCCTTCCCCTTGACCACCGGCGCCCGGGTGCGCTGCCCCCACACCTCGAGCTGCTCGACGGCGGCGGCGCGGAAGGTGTCACCCGCGGCGAGCAGCACCTTCCTGCCGCCGCGCTGGAGCAGCGCGGCGAGCTTGCCGATGGTCGTGGTCTTGCCGACGCCGTTGACGCCGATGGTGAGGATCACGAAGGGCTTCGCGCGGGAGGCGTCGATGGCGCCGCCGTCGGGGAGGTCGAGGATGCGGATCGACTCGTCGCGGATGAACCCCCACACGGCGCCCGCGTCCTTCAGCTCGGACCTCGAGAGCTCGGCGCGGAGCGCGTCGAACAGGCGCTGCGACGTCTTCACGCCGATGTCGGCCGTGAAGAGCACCTCCTCGAGCTTGCCCAAGAGCTCCTCGTCGATCTTCTTCTTGCCGGCGAAGAGGCGGCCGAGCTTGGCGATGAACCCGCCGCGCGTCTTCGCGAGGCCGGCGCGCAGGGCCTTCTGCGGCGCCTCTGCCGGCACCAGCTTGAGCGACGGCTTCTCCTGCGGCAGCGTGACCTTGAGCGGCTCGATGGTCGTCTCGGCCCTGGCGGGCTCCTCGGCGACGAGCCTGGGAGCGGGGCGGGCGGGCTTGGCCGCGACCGCGGCCGGCTGCGCGGCCTCGGCGGCGGCATCGGCCGCGGGCGGGAGCGCGCCCTGCTCCGCGGCCTCCTCGATCTCGGCCGGTGTCCGCGCCGGAGCCAGCGACTCGCCGGCCCGCTTGCGCACCACGCGCACGATGCCCGCGGTGACCAGGCCCAGGAGCAGGAGGCCGATGACGACAACCGCGATCTCGCCGCCCGTCATGGCGACGGACTATAGTGAAGGAGGCGAGCGCGCGTCAAACGCGCGCGACGGGCGCCACGTCGATGGCGAGGCGCCGCGCCTCGTCGATGACCGCCTCGTCGCGGGGCCGGCCCGAGTAGTAGGTCTCCTCGACCAGGCGCGTGAGCGAGGGGAGCGGCGCCGCTTCGTCGGACCGCGCCCCCGGCGCGTGCACCAGCACCTCGCGCGGGGTCCAGACCCACAGGCGGTCGGCGTCGGGCAGCAGGCCGAGGACCGCGTCGCGGTAGATCTCGATCACCCGCACCCGCACCGGCACGACGTCGATCCGCACGCCCCGGAGCTCGCCCCGATGGGGCACGGCGATGAGGAAGCGCTCGGTGACGAAGCCCGGCGCGCGCACCAGCACCTCGTGGTGCCCGACCATCAGCGCGGGGACCGCGAAGCGCCCCGCGGCGTCGGTGGTGGCGTAGAGGGGCGTCTCGATGGGCCGGTCCCGGACGATGACCTCGACCGTGGCGCCGGCCACCGGCTCCTCGGCGTAGACGTCGAAGACGCGGCCGCCGAAGCTCACGTCGTCACGGGCGCGGAGGGCGCCGAACGGACCTTGGCGCGGCGCGCGCAGCCCGGTCGTCAGCCGCCGATCGGGCGGCGGGGCCGCCGCCGGTCGCGCGCGCCGCCGCCACGGGCGGAGCCGGGTCGCGGCGGCGCCGAGGAGGAGCACGGCCGTCACCGCGAAGGGGAGGAGGAGCCACCGCCGGGGGATGGGGGCCGTGAGGTCAAGCCGCGCCTCGGCCGGCTGGGCCGCGCCGTAGCGGTCGTCCTCGTCGGCGAGCACGCGGATCGTGAAGCGCCCCTGGGGGAGCTGCAGGTACGTGCGGAAGCGACCGTGGGCGTCCGCGTGGAGGACGTGGCGCTCGGTGCGGCCCCGACGCGAGACCGCGACGGTCACGGCCCGATGAGGGATCCCCGAGCGCAGGCGGGCGTCGATGACCTGCCCGGCGACCAGCACGCCCTCGGGCCGGGGCGTCACCGGCTCCAGGTGCACCCGGGCGCGGCCCCGCACCTTGACGACCGGAGGCGACGCGACGGCCGCGGCCGCGGTCAGCAGCGCCAGCGCGAGGGTCAGCGCACGCATTGTCCCGAAGGTACCGCCCGGAGTGACGCCCCGCAAGGGACAACGTTCCGTAGCGGCTGCGATTTTCTTGCGACGCCGGGATCTCGGGCCTACGCTCCGGGCAGGGGGCCACGGATAGGTATTGACTCACCGTGACAGTACCTATAGGGTAGCGTCACGAAACGTCGGGCGTAGCAGGGCGTAGCGAGCGAGAAACACACGCGAGTCGGGCGGCCGGAAGCATGGGCCAGGCCCGCGATACTCCTCACCGAAGCCGACGCGGCCCGGGTAGAAGAATGCGCATCCGCAAGATCGAGATCGTCGGCTTCAAGTCCTTTGCAGACAAGGTCGCTCTGCTCTTCGACCAGCCGATCACGGCGGTCGTGGGGCCGAACGGGTGCGGCAAGTCCAACATCGTCGACGCGATCCGTTGGTGCATGGGCGAGCAGTCCGCGCACAAGCTGCGCGGCAGGGCCATGGAGGACGTCATCTTCAACGGGTCCGAGACTCGCGGCCCGTCGGGGCTGGCCGAGGTCTCGCTCACCTTCGTGAACGACGACGGCCAGGTGCCGATCCAGTTCTCGAGCTACCACGAGATCGTCGTCACCCGGCGCCTCTTCCGCGACGGCGAGAGCGACTACCTCATCAACCAGACGCCGGTCCGGCTGCGCGACGTCGTGGACCTGTTCCTGGGCACGGGCGTCTCGAGCAAGGCCTACTCGATCATCGAGCAGGGGCGCATCGGCCTCGTGGTCAGCGCCAAGGCCGAGGACCGCCGCCACCTGATCGAGGAGGCGGCGGGCATCACCAGGTACAAGCACCTGCGCCAGGCGGCGGAGCGCAAGATGGACGCGACCCGGCAGAACCTGCTGCGCCTCTCCGACCTCGTCGGCGAGATGGAGCAGCGGCTCGGGTCGCTCAAGCGGCAGGCGCAGAAGGCCGAGCGCTACAAGAAGCACCGCACCGAGATGAAGGACCTCGATCTCTGGGGCCAGTCGCACCGGCTGCTCGGCATCCAGGCCGAGCAGAAGGTGG
This sequence comes from Deltaproteobacteria bacterium, assembly GCA_016218785.1. Classification (GTDB taxonomy): domain Bacteria; phylum Myxococcota_A; class Polyangia; order JACRCY01; family JACRCY01; genus JACRCY01. The sequence goes on along the minus strand of JACRCY010000621.1, from coordinate 1,374 downwards.
CGGGCGGGCGGCTCGCGGAGGCGCTGCAGGTCCAGGCCGAGGTGCGGACCGATCTCGAGCGGCGCGAGCTGGACCTCGAGCGCATGCGCCTCGAGGCGGTCGAGGAGGAGCGGCGGCTGCTGGAGGCCCAGGCCGCCATCGCCGAGCTCGACAACCGCATCAAGCTGACCGAGTTCTCGGCCAACTCCCACGCGAAGGAGGCCGACGACATCGAGGGGCGCGCCGCCACGGCGCGCGCCGAGATCGCGGACCTCGAGCGCCAGGCCGACGAGGCCCGGTGTCAGCGGGAGGCTGCCGCCGAGGAGGCGCGCGCCCAGGGCGAGACGTGCCGGGATCTCGGGGCCGACCTCGCCGACGCGGAGGAGCGCTACCGCGCGTCGCGCGAGGAGCTGCAGTCGGTCCAGATCGAGATCGACGAGCACAAGCGCGAGCAGGGCACGCTCGTCGGCCGCGCCGGCCGCGACGAGGGGCGCCTGGAGGACCTCAACCGGCGCCGCGCCGAGCTGGAGACGCGGATGCTGCGGCTCCGCGACGAAGGCGAGCGCATCGACGAGCAGCTCCGGGGCGCGCGCTCGCAGGCGGCGGCCATCGAGGCGAAGCTCGGCGGCCTCAAGCAGCTCAAGCTGGCGCTCGGCGAGCGCCGCGAGACGCACGAGGCCCGCCTGATCGACCTCAAGCGGCTGGTGGGCGAGGCGGAAGGGCACCTGGAGGAGCTGCGGACCGAGCTGCACCGTCGGCGGTCGCGCCACACCTCGCTCACCGAGATCGCGCAGCGCTACGAGGGGTTCCAGCGCGGCGTGCGCGCCGTCATGCAGCATGACGACGCGCCGCGCGCCGGCGTCCGCTCGCTCGTGGCCGACATCATCGAGGCCCCGGCCGAGTACGAGGTCGCGGTCGAGGCGGTCCTCGGGGAGCGCCTCGGCAGCATCATCGTCGAGGACCACGAGGCCGGGCTGCGGGCGATCGAGTTCCTCAAGGCCAACGCCGAGGGGCGCTCGAGCTTCATCCCGGTGGACGTCCGCCTGCGGGCGGCGCCGCCGGCGCCGGCCGAGCCGACGGCCGAGGCCGCGGCGCCGATCCTGGTGCCGGTGCCCGCGGGCGTCGGCGAGGCGGCCGGCGCCGGGCTCACCGAGCTGCGCTCGGCCGCGCCCCTCGTGACCGCCGACATGGCCGCGGTCGTGGCCACGATCGCCGAGACCGTGGCCCTGGCGCCGGCGACCGGCAGCGAGGTCCCCGGCACCGCAGCCGAGAGCGCCGAGGCCGCGATCGAGGCCGTCGTCGCCGAGGGGGAGCTGGCGCGGTTCGAGGAGGTCATCCTGCGCGTGGCCGAGGCCGCGGGTCTGCGGGTCGCGGCGCTCGATCAGCCCGCCCGGG
>JACRCY010000619.1 GCA_016218785.1 Deltaproteobacteria bacterium | reverse complement strand
TTGATACGCGAGCTTGCGGGCGTGGTCCTCGACGCCGTGCACGACGACACCGACGCTCAGGCCGAGGAAGTTGTACAGACGCCCCATCCAATCGGAGTCGCGCCTGGCCAGGTAGTCGTTGACCGTGACGACGTGGACGCCCTTGCCGGACAGCGCGTTCAGATAGACCGACATGGTCGCGACCAGCGTCTTGCCCTCGCCGGTCTTCATCTCGGCGATGGAGCCCTTGTTCAGCACCATGCCGCCGATGAGCTGGACGTCGAAGGGGCGCATGCCGAGGCTGCGGATCGAGGCCTCGCGCACCGTGGCGAAGGCCTCGTGCAGCAGGTCGTCGAGCGTGGCGCCGTTGTCGAGTCGCGTCTTGAACTCGGCGGTCCGGGCGCGGAGCTGCGCGTCCGAGAGCTGCTTGACCTGCGGCTCCAGCGCGTTGATGGCGGCGACGCGCGGCTGCAGCCGCTTGAGCATGCGGGCGTTCTGCGTCCCGAAGATCTTCTTCATTATGTAGTTGAACATGCGACTTGCCGCAGGCCTCACCGCACAGGCGACGACGGCCGGAAGCTAGCGTCTCCCGTCGCAGAACGCAAGCCTACTCGTCTTCCGGCACATCCTCCAGCGCCGTGCCCCGCCCGGCCCGCAGGCCCTCACGGGCGCGGGCGAGGCGCTGGCCGGGCGCCGTCCCCCCGGTGGGAGCAGCACCGGGCTGACGCGCGGAAAGAGGCGCGAACGCGAAGGCGCGCTAGCAACCGCAGGACGCGGGGGCCGTGGCGCTATTGCGGGGGGCCGGGGCGACCGCGGAGAAGTCGTAGCCGTTGTCGTTGAAGTCCTGGCAGCCGGCGGAGTCGCGGGTGACGGCGGTGGTGTTGCTGCCCGCCGGCGCCTTGCTCCCCTCGAAGCAGTTGGCCGTGGTGCCGTAGCCGACCAGGTCGGCGATGTCGGTCGAGGTCGGGCAGGCGCCGGACAGCGTGGTCGACGACCTCACGAGGGCCACCTTTCCGGCCGAGGCCGACATGTTGTAGTTCGTCCCGCTGACGTCAGGAGTCGGCAGGCCCCCCCCGGTCGAGCCGGTATTGTTCATTCGCACGAGGAGGTAGCCCCCGGCGGGGATCGTCTTGCCGGTGAGCGCGACCTTCTGATTGCCCCACGAGCTGCCGGTCGCCGAGGTGTACTGGATGGTCCACGTCCCGACGTCGACGGACGCAGTGCCGCGAGTGAACAACTCGATGAAATCGGCGTTGAAGGTGGCCGCGGGTGGGCCGGTGTTGCCGCCGCCGCCGTAGACCTGGCTGATCACGACCGTGTCGGTGCCGCACGGCGCCGCGTCGCCGCTGCTGGTCGCGTCGTCCGGCGGCAGCGCGTCCGACTGGATGCCGCCGTCGCCCGGCCAGTCCTGGAAGATGAGGTCGACGTTGCTGCGCGGGTAGACCTCCCACAGCCGGTTATAGAGGTCGAGCACGCCGATGCAGGTGGTGACCACCGTCCCCGCGGGGACCACGCCCGGCGGCGAGTAGTACTGGCCGTAGACGGCCATGCCGTTGGCGAGCGGCGTGGTGGTGGCGGTGGTGCCGCCGCTGGCGACCGTCAGCGTGGAGTCGGTGAGCTGGAGCAGCACGCCGTCGTACCTGGCGGTGTTGGCGAGCACCTCGGTGCCGGTGACGCCGAGCGGCGCGGGCACGGTGCCGGCGGAGCCCTTGGTGCACAGCGTGACGTTGGTGAGCGAGTGGCGCGTGGGGCAGGCGCCCGCGTCCCAATCGCAGCTGCGCGACTCCTCGACCAGGGTCGCCTCGATCGCGGAGATGGTGTCGCCGACGACCAGGTCCGTGGGGACGGTGGCGTTCTTCTTCACGAGGATGCCCGAGTACTCCTTGGGCCCGGTCGCGTTCTGGATGAAGAAGACGTAGACCGAGGACCCGAACGCCGTCACCACCGCGCCCTCGATGCGAACGCGGCTGTTGAGCGGCGCCAGGGTGCCGGTGTAGCCCGGGTCCTGCTGCAGCGCGCGGATGTCGGGGTAGAGCGTGGCCGGGCCCGCGTCCTGCTGGTTGGCGTCGTTCTGCAGCGGGCCGTCGAGCGGCCCATCCTCCTGAGCCGGGCCGTCCTGGGCGCCGTCGTGCTGCGCGAGCCGATCGAGCCCGCCGGCGTCCTGCTGTACGGGGGTCTCGGTGGAGCTGGGGCCGCAGGCGGCCACGAGCGCGACGACGGCGAGGACTGCGAAGCAGCGGCTGGCGCGGGACATGCGGCTCTCCTCGATTCAATCGATCCCCGGACCAAAGCACGGGGCGAGGGACAAGTAAAGGGGGGGCGGTGATTCGGCGATGATTCCGCCGGACCGCACGGCCGGCGGACAGGGCGCGGCGGGTCAGCCCAGGAAGGGCAGGACCGGCCGCCACGAGAGCAGGAACGGCACGAGGTCGCTGCCGAGATCGAACCGCGTCAGCACGCGCGCGATCTCGTTGCCGCTCTCGTCGTAGACCGCCCCCGGCAGCGTGGTCATGGAGCCGGGCAGGTCGAGCAGCTGGATGTCTTTCTGGCCGGCGAAGCGGTAGGTCTTGCCATCGTTGGCGACGAACGTGAACTGGTAGCGCAGCACCCGGCCGAACAGGGGGTTGAGCTCGAGCGACCCGCTCAGCGGGGCCTGGTCGGCGAAGCCCTCCATCTCGACGGTCCCCTGCAGCGTGGCCGACATGTCCTGCAGGTACTTCACGACGTTGGCGACGGCAGCCTGCGCCGTGAAGCTGAAGGCCTTCTCCTCCTCGGGGCGGCTGAGGAGGTGGTAGGTCCCCGTCAGCTTCTCCTCGAACTTGAAGCCCGCCTTGAAGGTGTCCATCGTGGTGCCTCCTTGCCTGCCCAGAGGCCCGGAGTGTAGCCCCGGCCGAGTGGCGCCGGAAGCCCCTCCCGTCCACCGGGCCCTGCGCGCCCGGTCTTGACCGGCGCCGCGTCCGGCGCGCGCACCCCGCGCCCCCGCTACCCGCGTCGGCCGAGCTGCAGCAGGGCCAGCAACGCGCCGCAGACCCCGGTCACGCCGCCGACCAGGGCGACCGCGGCGCCGGTGAGCGGCTCGACCTCGAGGAACGCGCGCAGGGGCTGCAGCGCACCCACGCGCGTCACCGACGCCAGCGTGGCCACGTAGAGCGCGGCGACCCCGAGCGCGAAGAGGGAGAACTCCCAGTTGCGGCGGAGATTCACACGCCAGTGCCGCCCGCCGATGATCACCAGGAAGTTGAGCAGGCTCAAGGGCACGATCGTGGAGAGGAGCACGGTGCGCGCCTCGCCGACGGTCGCGCCGAGGAGGTGCTGGGAGCCGAGGTAGACCGCCGCCGCCGCGACCGCGATGAGCCCGCCCGACACGCCGACGAAGCGGAGTAGCTCGCGCAGGAAGTCCCGCGGCACGTCGTGCATGCGCCTGGTGCAGGTGATCATGAGCGCCGGCACGCTGATGGCGAAGAAGCCGATGACCGTCACGTGGCGCGGCACGAACGGGAAGGCGACGCCGAGGAGCACGGCGCCGACGATGAGGAGCGCCGCGTAGACGTTCTTGGTGACGAAGAGGCGCGCCGCCGACTGCACGTTGCCGATGATCGTGCGCCCCTCGTCGAGGACCCGCGGGAGGACGGCGAAGTCGTTCGCCACGAGCACCAGGTCCGACACGTCCTTGGCCATGCGGTTGCCCGCCCCCATGGCCACGCCGAGGTTCGCCTGCTTGAGCGCGAGCACGTCGTTGACGCCGTCACCCACCATGGCCACGTAGCGCCCCTGCCCCTGGAGCGCCGCGACCAGATCGCGCTTGTTCTGCGGCGAGACCCGGGCGAAGAGGCTGACGCTCCCGGCGCACGCGGCGAGGTCCGCCGGGGGCAGCCCGTCGAGGTCGGCGCCGGTCATCACCCGCCCGGTGTCGCCGCGCCAGCCGGCGGCCCGGGCCACCGCGCGCACCGTCTCGGGCGCGTCGCCCGACACCACCTTCAGCTCGATGCTCTGCGCGGCGAACCCTGCGAGGACCTCGCGCACGTCGGGGCGCACCTCGTCCACGACGGCGACCACGGCCAGGAGCCGGAGCGCCCCGCGGGCGGCGTGGTGCTCGCGCAGCGAAGTCGGCGCCTCCCGGCACTCGCACAGCGCCACGTGGCGCAGGCCCGGCCCGGCGGCGACGGTGGCGCTCGCCGCGCCGCGCTCCGCCTCACCCAGGCGCGGCGCCAGCACCTCGAGGGCCCCGAGGTAGAGGTGGCGCACCTGGTCGTCCAACGCCACCGCCACGGCGGAGACCTTGTCGCGCGAGTTGAACGGGATCTCGTCGCGCACCTCGAGGGCGGGCGCCGGGGCGAAGGCCTGGATGGCTTCGATCGTCGCGTTGCGCTCGGTGCAGCCGTGGGCCAGCGCCGCGAGCAGGCGCCCGGCCTCGGCGACGGTGACCCCGGCGGCCGGCGTGACCTCCTGCACGCGCATGCAGTTGCGCGTGAGCGTGCCCGTCTTGTCCATACAAAGCACGTCGACGTGGGCGAACGACTCCACGGCGTTCAGCTTCTGCACCAGCGCCCCGCGCCGCGAGATGCGGAACACCCCGAGGGCGAAGGCCACGGTCGCGAGGAGGATGAGCCCGACCGGGATCATCGAGGTGGCGACGGCGGCCACCGACCGGGTGGTGTCGATGATGAGGAGATCGTTGAGGCCCCGACGCCGCGAGGCGAGCCACGCCGCGCCCACCACCAGCACCGCCAGGGCCCCGGCCACGCCCAGGAGCACGGTCACCAGCCGGTCGATGGCGCGCTGCAGCGGCGTGCTCGCCCGCTTGTACGAGCGCGCCTGCCGCGCGAGGCGGTTCACGTAGGACTCGGCGCCCACCACCGCGGCGCGGATGAAGGCGCTCCCGGCCACGCAGAAGGAGCCCGAGCGGACCTCGGCCCCGGCCTCCTTGTAGACGTACTCCGATTCGCCCGTGAGCAGCGACTCGTCGACCTCGCAGTGCCGCGACTGGAGCACCGGACCGTCGACCGGGATCTGGTCGCCGCGGCGGATGTGGAGCACGTCGCCGGCCACGATCTCGTCGGTGGGCACGTCCTGCGACGTCCCGTCGCGGACGACGGTGGCGGTCGGCCGCGCCAGGGCCGCGATCCGGTCGAGGGCGCGCTTGGCGCGGATCTCCTGCACGATGGAGACGAGGGTGTTGAGCAGCGCCACCGTGGAGATGGCGAGGCCGTCGACCAGGGTGCGCCGGTCGTGCTTCCAGAAGAAGAGCAGGACCAGCACGCCGGCGATGACGAAGACCGCCAGGTTGAAGACCGAGAGGAAGTTGGACCGGACGATGGCGCCCACGGTGCGCGAGGTCACGCGCCGGGTGGCGTTGCCGAGGCCCCGCGCGCGCTGCGCGTCCACCTCGGCCTGGCTCAGGCCCGTCGGAGTCTCAGTCTCGGCCACGGAGGGTGCCCCGGTCCTCTCGGGGAACGATCGTAGCCAGGGGGAAAGGCGTGTCAAAAGGCCGTAATACGCCTGGCCCCCCGAAGCGGGGGGCCAGGTCCAACAGGAGGAGGGGAGGAGAATGGAAGCCCAGGGGCTTCCAGGGTACTCGTCGTTCAGATCGACGCTACACGCACAGCGCGTCGATGCACTGCTTGCCGCTCGGGCAGTCGGCCGTCTTGGCGCACTCCGGGGTCTTCATGTTGGCGGTGCCGCAGAAGCCCTGCACGCAGACCGGGCCGTCGGGGCAGGCGGCACAGTCGGGGTCGCCCGAGCACTGGCTGCGGCACAGGCCGTCCACGCACAGCTCGCCCTGGCACTGCGCGTTGGTGGTGCACTCGGCGACGCGCTCGGTGTCGGGCCGGCACAGGCCGCCGACGCAGTGGTCCTTCGCGTTGGTGCATTCACCGTCGTTGGCGCAGGTCGCGTAGCAGGTGCCGTCGACGCAGACCTTGCCGGCGCCGCACTCGCTGGACTTCACGCAGGCCGAGGCCGGGTTGTCGGCGCAGACGCCGGTCGTGCAGATCTGGCCGGTAGCGCAGTCGGCCGCCGTGGTGCACTTGGAGACGCACTGGCCGTCGATGCACTCGGCGTTCGCACCGCACTGGATGTTGAACTGGCACACCGTGGCCGGGTCGATCGTCGGGGCCGCCACGCAGTAGCCGTTGACGCACTCGAGGCCCGAGGCGCCGCAGTCCTCGTCGACCACGCAGGACGGGAGCGCCTGGCAGGTGCCGCCCGCGCAGGTGTAGCCGGCGGGGCAGGGGTTCTGGTCACTGCAGGCGGTCGGCAGCTTCACGCACTTGCCATCGGAGCAGCCGTAGCCGGCGGGGCAGTCACCCGCCACCGCGCACGAGGTCGGCAGCGGCGAGCAGACGTGGTCCTTGCAGTACTGGCCGGTCGGGCAGCCCGCGTCGGAGACGCAGCCGGTCGGTCCGGTGTGGCTCGGGGCGCAGGTGTTGCGCGGGTCGCACACGGGGTCGGTGAAGCAGATGGCGTTGCCGCCGCACCCCGCGCCCGGGCCGCAGTACCACGCGCCGGGGCTCGGGTGATCCCAATCACAGCCGGCACAGTCAGCGTCGGTCTCGCAGGGTAGGGTCTGGCTGCACGTGCCGCCCATGCAGAGGTAGCCGTAGCCGCAGTCGGCGTCCTCGGTGCAGGACGAGGGGCCCGGCACGCACGTGTTCCGGCTGTCGCAGAGGTACCCGGCGGGGCAGTCCTTGTACCAGTCGCAGCCCCAGCTCTGGACGCAGCCGCGCGCCGCGTCGCAGTACTGCCCCGCCGCGCAGTCGGCGTCGCTCGAGCACGGCGCGACCGGCACGCACACGCCGCGCCAGTCGCACGAGTACCCGGAGCCGCAGTCGTCGTTGCTGTAACACGGCGTGGTGATCACGCACCAGCCGGTGTCGTAGTCGCAGTACGCGTCGGCCGGGCAGTCCCAGTCACTGCCGCACGCCACATAGGGGCCGTCCGGCGTGCACCACCCCTCCGGGTCGCAGGTGTAGCACCCGGTCGCGTCGCAGTAGTGATACCAGGGGGTCGTGCCGGAGTCCCCGAAGAAGATGTCGCACCCGGCCAGCAGGCCAACGATCGGCAGCACTGCCACCAGGAACCTTGCGCGCACCATGACGTGCCTCCTTCAGCGATCTCGGGAGCACTCTCAGGGCTGCTCCCGGCCGCAGTCATTGCAGGCCACGTGCCACCGTGCCAGGCCCCGTAGGGTCGCGGAAGTCCGCGGGGTCAGGGCTGATCCAGGCCATGATGCACCGCGTCGGTCCGGACCCGTGAACCGGGGTTCACAAGGTGGCGTACTCCTGCGTTAACGATCAGCTTTTCGGTCACGCGGAGGTGGCATCTGCTCGCGGAGCACCGCCCGGATGGTCTCGCGGAGGTTGTAGCGCGGCCGGAAGCCGAGCTGCTCGTGCGCCCGGGTGCCATCGACCATGCACACGTAGCGGGCGTAGTCGATCTCGGGCACCGGGAACGAGGTGAGCCGCCAGCGCCACAGCCTGCTGAGTAACGGCTCGGCCAGGAAGTGCGGGATGGGGATCGTCGGGCGCCCGAGCTCCCGCAGGATCACGGACAGCGGCACCTCGCCCGGCCCGGTCAGGTTGAAGATGCCGCGCACCCCCGGCCGCAACGCCAGCGCCACGGCCTCGACCACGTCGAGCTCGTGGATCAGCTGCACCATCGGATCGAAGCCGAGCAGCGTGGGCGCCACGCGGAAGCGGAGGTAGTCGGAGGCCCCGTTAGTGACCGAGCCGAGGATGTGGACCGGGCGGAGCACCACGGTCTCGGCCTGCTGGTTCTTCCAGAAGTGGGAGCAGGCCAGCATGTCGACGGCGACGAGGTCGCGCATCTCCGGGAACCGCTGGCCCGCCATGAGCGGCGCGTCTTCCGTCAGGAACTGCGGGTTGGTGGGGCTGGGGCCGTAGACGTTGGCGGACGAGAGGACCACGACCTTGCGGACGTCGTACTTCTCGCAGTACTCGAGGAGCCGCTGGGTCCCCTGCACGTTCCACGTGTAGTGCTCGGCCTGGCTCACCCGCGGATCGTGCAGGACGCCCATGTGCACGAGGGCGCGCACGTCGCCGCCGCGGAAGGCCTCGCGGGCGCGCTTCGAGCGCAGATCCACGCGCAGGTGCTCCACGTCCTTCGGCTTGCCGTAGAAGGCCCGGCGGTCGATGCCCATCACGCGGACGCCGGGCTCGCGGTGGAGGCGCTGCGCCACGAGGCGGCCGAGGCGGCCGCTGATCCCGGTGACGACCACGCGTCCGGGCAGGAGGCTCGTCTCCTCGGGAGGCGGCGGGTCGGGCGCCGCCGGCGCCAGGGCGGGCGGTGCGGGGCGCGGCGGGGCGTCGGCGTCCGTCATGGCCTCACCAGAAGACATGCCGGCGCTCCTTCAGGCCGGTGTAGAGCATCGTCTGGATCGAGTTCTTCACCTGCAGCGCCAGGGAGTCGATCACGTCGTCATCGTCATCGGGATCGCCGAGGAAGGTGCGGGGCTCGCCGAAGTAGATGCGGTACTTCGCCGGGTAGGGGATGATCGGGAAGAACGGCGGCGTCGGCACCACCGGGAAGGCCGGCGCGCCCAGCAGCCGGGCGAGCGGCTTCACGTTGATGGCGGGCGCCTGCTCCTCCGCGCCCACCACCGCCACCGGCAGGATCGGGGTGCGGGTCTTCAGCGCGAGGCGCATGAACCCGTTGCCGAAGGCCTGCAGCTGGTAACGCTGGGTGAACGGCTTCGAGATCCCCCGCGCGCCCTCCGGGAAGACCAGGATCGCCTCGCCCGCCTCGAGCAGCCGCTCGCAGTTCTCGGGAGAGCCGATGATCTGGCCCCAGCGGGCGAAGAGGTAGGAGATGAACGGGTACGTGGGGATGAAGCGCTCGATCATGGCCCGCAGCACGCGCGGCGGCTGGCGGTCGAGCAGGAGGGCGCAGGCGAGGCACACGGCGTCGAAGGGGAGCTGGCCGGAGTGGTTGGCGATCACCAGCACGCGCCCGTCGGGCACCCGGTCGATGTCGAAGACCTGGGCGCGGAAGTACTTGCGGTAGAGCTGCTGCGAGAACCACAGCACAACCTTGATGTCCTCGCGGCTGAAGCCGAAGGGGTCGTAGCCGTACTCGTTGAGCTGGACGGGGAGGTGCTGCAGCTGGGTCAGGAACTCGGGATCGAAACGCCGGTCGATCCACGAGATGAGGCTGCGCTTCGCCCACTCCGCCGGTCCCATGGCCCGATCGACGCTAACTTCGGGACGGGCCCGAGTCAACCTGAACCGCCGGGCGGGCTCCGGCGCGCGGCCCGGGGGCTGGCACCCCGATCTGTGCTATCTTCCGCGGCATGGAACCGATGGTCGTGGAGGTTCGCTTCCAGGGGATCCTCGTCGGGCGCGCGGCCCGGGCCCGCGAGCTGAGCGTGACCGGCACCTTCGTCGAGACGGACGCGCCCATGCCGGTCGGCTCCGTGGTGACCATCGCGCCGGACGGCGGCCCGGCCCTGCGCACGCGCGTGGCGCACGTGGCCGAGGTCGGGGACGGGCGCGGCATGGCGCTGTGCTGGGCCGGCCTCGAGGAGGAGGCGCGCGGCTACCTCGAGAGGGGGCTCGGCGCACCGCCGGTCGACCCCGAGGCCGGGGGCCCGCCGCCCGGGGCGCGGCGCGACGCGCCGGCGCCGGCGGCGCCAGGCGGCGTACCCGCCGCGGGCGCAGACGACGCCGCCACCGAGCGCACCGAGCTCGACTTGAGCACCACGCTGCGAGATCTCAAGCCCCCGCCGGGGGCCGTGGCCGTGGAGGTCGCCCCCGGAGACGAGATCTCCGCGCCCATCGACGTCTCGGGCGCGCCCGGCGAGGACGGCGGCAAGGGCAGGCGCGGCAAGCGGAAGCGGCGTTAGTGCCGCACCGCCCCAAGCCGACCGCCGATCGCCGCCCGCCGGCGCTCCAGCCGGGGGACGTGGTGGCGGTCGCGGCCCCGGCCGGGCCCGTACCCCGCGACGCCTTCTTCCGCGGCCTCAGGATCCTGGAGGGGCGCTACCTGGTCCAGCACGACGAGGCGATCTTCAGCCGCGAGGGCTACCTCGCGGGGAGCGACACCCGCCGCGCGGCCGAGCTGAACCGCTACCTGCGCGATCCCCGGGTGAAGGCCATCGTGTGCGCGCGCGGCGGCTACGGCCTGCTCCGCATCCTGCCGCTCCTCGACGCCGATGCGCTGCGCGCGCGGCCCCGGCCGCTGGTGGGCTTCTCCGACGTCACCGCGCTCCTCGCCTGGGCCCACGGTACGGCCGGCGTGCGCCCGATCCACGGCCCGGTGGTCACCCAGCTCGCCGAGCTGCCGGCGGCGGACGCGAGCGCCCTGGTGCGACTGCTCGAGGAGCCGGCGCCCGCCGGCCCCTGGTTCCGCGATCTCAAGGCCGTGGTGCCGGGCCGCACCCGCGGGCCGCTCGTCGGCGGCAACCTCGAGGTGCTCTCGCGCCTCGTGGGCACGCGCTACCTCCCGCGGCTGCAGGGCGCGATCCTGGTGCTGGAGGAGGTCGGCGAGCGCCCCTACCGCCTCGACCGCACCCTCACCCAGCTCCTCCTCGCCGGCGTGCTCGACGGCGTCGCCGGCGTGGTGGTGGGGTGCCTGGAGAAGTGCGACGAGCCCGACGGCAGCGGCCCGTCCGCCGCGGAGGTCGTGCGCGAGCGCCTCGGCCCCTTGGGCGTGCCGTTCTGCTTCGGGGCGCCCGTCGGGCATGCCGAGCGCAACAAGGCCTTCCCCTTCGGCGCGCCCGCGCTCCTCGATGCGACCGCGGGCACCCTCGACCTGGCCGAGGGCGCCGTCGCCTGACGGCTACGGTAGCCGGTCGAGGAAGTCGCGCAGCGCCGCGCTCGTCGCCGCGGGCTGCTCCACGGGCGCGAGGTGGCCGGCGTCCGCCACCACCTCGAGCCGGGCGCCCGGCACGCCCGCCTGCAGCTCGCGGGCGAGCGCCGGCGGCGTCAGCTGATCGTCGCTGCCGACCAGGACCAGCGTCGGCACCGTGATGGTCGCCAGCGTGGGCGTCGAGTCGTCCCGCTCCTTCATGCCGAGCAGCGACGCGGCCACGGCGCGCGGATCGGTGCGGGCGAGACGCGCGCGCACCGCGGCGCAGAGGTCGGGCTGCTCCGCGAGGGTGCGCGGCGCCAGCAGCTTCGGCAGCATGCCGTCGACCACGGCGGCCGTGCCCTGCTCGAGCGCGACCTGCGCCGTGCTCTGGCGCATGACCTTCTCGCCGCGATCGTCCCCTTTGGCGCGGGTGTCGCACAAGACCAGCGCGCGCACCCGCGCGGCGAAGCGGCGCCAGAAGGCGAGCACGACGTAGCCGCCCATGGAGAGACCGCCCAGGACGACGCGCTCGATCTGCAGCGCGTCGAGGAGCCGGGCCACGTCGTCGGCCAGGGCGTCCATGGTGTAGGGGCCGGGTGTGACCTCGGAGTCGCCGTGGCCCCGCAGGTCGGGCGTGATCACGCGGTAGCGGTCCCGCAGCGCGGCGCGCGGCGCGTCCCAGATCCAGCGGCCGAGCGGGAAGCCGTGCAGCAGCACCACGGCCGGCCCTCCCCCTTCGTCGTCGTAGCACAGCCGCACGTCGCCGACGGTCGCGAATGGCATGGCTCCCTCCAGGCCCCCGCGGAAGCGTAGCGTTCGCGCAAGTACCTGACAAGCGTGGCATAGTGGCACCGGCCCCGGCCGGCGCCCTTGCCACGGCCCCCTTCGGGATTACGCTATGGGTACGAAAGCGAGCCAATCGTCATGGGCCTCTTCCACAAGAAATGGCGCATCGCGACCATCAGCGGGTTCCCGATCGAGGTGAACCTGACGTTCCTCATCCTGCTCGGCCTGGTCGTGCTCACGGGCAACATCCTGTCCGGTCTCTGGCTGGCCACGGCCGTGGCCGCCTCGGTGATCGTCCACGAGCTCGGCCATGCCCTGGTGGCGCGCCGCCTGGGCGTCCGCATCGCCGGCATCGAGATGCAGTTCTTTGGCGGCGTGGCCAAGATGGTGACGCCGCCGCGCAGCGCGCGCGACGAGATCCTCATCGCCCTGGCCGGCCCGGCCGTGTCGCTCGGCATCGCCCTCGTCGTCATCTTCCTCGCGGTGACGGTGCGCTCGCGCCTGCTCATGCAGCTCGGCATCACCAACCTCATCCTGGGCGTGTTCAACCTGCTCCCCGCGCTGCCCCTGGACGGGGGCCGCGTCTACCGCGCCTTCCGCGCCCGGCGCCTCGGCGTCATGGCCGCGACCCAGAAGGCCGTGACCCTGTCAAAGTACATCGCCATCGGTCTCGGCGTGCTCGGGCTCGTGGGCATCCCCGGGATCCTGGCCCCGAGCTTCTTCCTCGCGATCCTCGCGCTGATGATCTACCTCATGTCGCGCGCCGAGCTGGCCGCGGCCTGGACGCTCCACTACCACGACACGCCCACCGAGCGCATCGACTACGACATCCTCGATCCCGCCGGGCGGGTGATCTACGATCCCCGCGGCAACGAGGGCGCGGCGCCGGACGAGGAGCGCTTCAACCGCGTGCACCGCGTCACCTTCCGGCAGCGTCGCTGGTAGCAGCACGCCCCACATCGACGCCTTCTCCCCACAGAAAAAACGTGTGCCGCTCGTCGCATCTCTCCCTTGACGATCGGGATCCGGAGGGGTTTATTTGAAGGTGGATGTTCCCCATCGTCGTGCGGCGGCCGCGCCTCGGCCGTCTGCTGGTCGTCGTGCTCGCGACCCTCTGCGCCGGCGTCGCCGGAGCGCGGCCCGACTACGATCGCGTCCCCGACCTGATCCAGACCGTCACGACCGACCCCAGCTACAAGGTGCGGGTGTCTGCGGCGCTCGTCCTCGGCAAGCTCAAGGACAAGCGCGCGGTCCCCGCGCTCAAGAAGGTGCTCGCGAGCGACGGCCACTACGCGGTGCGGGCCACCGCGGCCCAGTCGCTCGGCCAGATCGGTGACAAGGGCGCCATCCCGGCGCTGGAGAAGGCGCAGAGCGACAGCCACGACTTCGTGCGCGCCCGGGCCAAGAGCGCCCTCCAGGCGCTCACCGCCAGCGCCCCGCCCAAGCCCGAGCCGGTGACGGTCGCGGTCAAGAGCGGGCGCGAGCGCTTCTACGTGGGGGTGGGCGGCATCGGCGACAAGTCGAAGCGCGCCGGTCCCGACATGGTGAAGCGCATGCGCGAGTTCGTGGTGCGCGAGCTCGAGAGCACGCCGGAGGTCACGCTCAGGCTCGACGGCACGGGCCGGGGGCGGAAGCTGAAGGGGTTCACCATCGAGGGCTCCATCACCGAGCTGAAGAAGACGGCCAGCCGCAACTACGTCGAGATCTCGTGCGAGGTCAGCTACGTGGTCGGCGTCTACCCGAGCCGTTCGATCATCATGATGACGACCGGCGGTGCGACCATCCAGACGCCGAAGGGGCAGTTCCGCACCACCCAGGAGCCGGGCCTCAGGGTGAGCGCCCTCGAGGAGGCGGTGCGCGGCGCGCACCAGAACCTGCTCGCGTTCCTCAAGAAGCAGTAGCAAGGGCCGCGCCGCGCGGCTCCCGGACGCGCGGCTACCTGATCACCTCGTCGCCGCCGAGGTACGGCCGCAGCGCCGGGGGCACGGCGATGGTGCCGTCGGCCTGCTGGTAGTTCTCGAGCACCGCGATGAGCACCCGCGGCAGGGCGAGCCCCGAGCCGTTGAGGGTGTGCACGAAGCGCGCCTTGCCCCCCGTCTCCTTGAAGCGGATGCCGGCGCGGCGCGCCTGGAAGTCCATGAAGTTCGAGCAGGAGCTGACCTCGAGCCACTCCTTGCACCCGCCGGCCCAGGCCTCGAGGTCGTACTTCACCGCCGCCGTGAACGAGAGATCCCCGGTGCACATCTGAATGACGCGGTAGGGGATCTCGAGGCGCCGGAGCACGTCCTCGGCGTCGCTCATGAGGCGCTCGAGCTCGGCCATCGAGGTCTCGGGCCGCACGAACTTCACCAGCTCCACCTTGTCGAACTGGTGGCCGCGCTTGATGCCGCGCACGTCGCGCCCGGCCGACATCTTCTCCCGCCGGAAGCACGCGGTGTAGGCCACGTGGTTGATGGGAAGCCGCTCGGCCGGGAGGACCTCGTCCCGGTAGAGGTTCGTGACGGGCACCTCGGCCGTGGGCACGAACCAGTAGTCCTCCTCGGCGTCCCGGTAGAGGTTGTCGCCGAACCTGGGGAGCTGGCCGGTGCCGACCATGCACTCCCCCTTGACCATGTAGGGGGGGTAGACCTCGGTGTAGCCGTGCTCGCGGGTGTGCAGATCGAGCATGAAGCTGATCAGCGCCCGCTGCAGCCGCGCCCCGGCGCCGAGGAGCACGTAGAAGCGCGAGCCCGAGATCTTGGCGCCCCGCTCGAAGTCGATGATGCCCAGGCGCGCGCCCAGCTCCCAGTGGGGCTGCGGCGCGAAGGCGAAGGCGCGCGGCTCGCCGCTCTGGCGGACGACGCGGTTCTCGCTCTCGTCCTTGCCGTCGGGCACCGACTCGTGCGGCAGGTTCGGGATGGCGAGCATGACCTGGCGCAGCTGCTCGTCGATCTGCTTGAGCTCCTCGTCGACGGCGGGGAGGCGCTCCTTGACCGTGGACGCCGCGGCGATGAGCGCCTGGCGCTTCGCGGCGTCCTGCGCGCGCCCCACGGCGCGGCTGAGGTCGTTCATCTGTTGCTTGAGCCCGTCCCCCTCGGAGACCAGCTGGCGGCGGCGCGCGTCGAGGCGGATGGCCTCCTCGAGGGGCGCCTCCACGTGCAGCTTCGCGATCTCGCGACGGACACGATCGGGATCGTCGCGCAGCAACCGGATGTCGAGCATGCGGGGATTCTCGTGTGCGCGTGCCGGCTAGTCAAGGCGGCGCCGGCGGCGCCGGCGGCGCGTTGAACGTTCAACGTTCAACGTTGAACCTTGCGACCCGGCAGGTGAAGATCAGGCCCCGATGCTGGTCCGTCTCGTCACTCCCGCGAACGAGGACTCCGCGTACGTGAAGAGCCTCGGCGTGGCCATCCTCGCGGCGCACACCCCCGCCGACGTGGACCTCGCCTACACCGATGACCTGCTCGACCCCATCGACCTCCGGCGCCTGCCCCCGGCCGACCTCGTGGGGCTCTCGGTCTGCTCCAAGACCGCGCGGCGCGCCTACGCCCTCGCCGACGCCTGGCGCGCCGCGGGCGCGCGCGTGGTCCTGGGCGGCATCCACGCGACCGCGCTCCCCGACGAGGCCCGTGCGCACGCCGACGCGGTCGTGGTGGGCGAGGCCGAGGGGCTGTGGGAGCGCGTGGTCGACGACGCGCGCCGCGGCCGGCTCCAGGCCCTCTACCGTCACGACGGCTTCCCCTCGCTCGTCGGGCTCCCGTGGCCCCGGCGCGACCGGGCTCTCTACCGCTCGCGCCGCTACGTCCCGTTCGACGTCGTGCAGACCATGCGCGGCTGCCCGTTCCCGTGCGAGTTCTGCTCGGTGAACGTGCAGGCGGGCACGCAGCTGCGGCTGCGCCCGACGCGCGAGGTGCTCGCGGAGGTCGAGCGGCTCGGTCGGCTGCTCCTGCTCGCGGACGACAACGTCCTCGTGGATCCGCGCCGCGCGCGCGACCTGCTCGCCGGGCTCGCCCCCTTGGGCAAGAGCTGGATCGGCCAGGCCTCGCTCGCGGGCCTGGACGACGCAGCGCACGTCGGGCTGCTCCGGCGCTCCGGGTGCCAGGCCCTGTTCGTCGGCTTCGAGACGCTGTCGGCGGCGTCGCTGCGCGGCGCCGGCAAGCGCCAGAACGATCCAGCACGCTACCGCGACGTGGCCGCGCGCCTCGCCGACGCCGGCATCGCCGTGTGGGGCTCGTTCGTCTTCGGCTTCGACCAGGACGACCCGGCGGTCTTCGACCGCACCGTCGCGTTCGCGCGCGAGGCCGGCCTGACCATGGCGCTCTTCGCGCTGCTCACGCCCTACCCGGGCACGCCGCTGTACGCGCGCCTCCGGCGCGCGGGCCGGCTCACCTCGCCCCGCTGGTGGCTGGAAGAGGATCACGACCGTCGGTCGCCGTACTTCGCGCCGCTGGGGATGACCCGGGCCGAGTTGCGGGCGGGCTGGCAGCGGGCGTGGCGCGACTTCTACTCCCTCGGCTCCATCCTCCAGCGCTGGCGGCCGCGCGTCGGCGCTGGCTGGCTCGAGACCCTGGGCTACCTGCCGCTCAACGCCTTCATGCGCCGGCTCACGCGCCGCAAGATCCTGGCCGGCGAGCGTTTCTTTCGCCGGGAGTAGCGGACCGGTCCGCGTCGCGCCGTGGCGCGGCGGGGTCGGCTTCGCCGAGCCCGCCGCGGGGGGTGCGGGGGGACGCAGAGGCGCGCCCCCGGCCTCAGCGTGATCCCGGCCCGCCGTCGCGCCGGGCGGTCCCCCCGAGAAGATCGAGAGCCTTGGCGGGCCACTCGGCGTCGGCCAGGATCGCGCGGCCCACGGCCACGAGGTCGCAGGCCCCGTCGCGCACGAGCCGGTCGGCGTCGCGGGGATCGGTGATGCCACCGACGGCCACCACCGGCACGCCGGCCGCGGCCTTCACCGCGCGGGCGGCGTAGGCGAAGTACCCGGGCCCGGGGAGACCGGGCGGCCGCGAGCCGCACAGGCCCCCGGAGACGTCGAGCACGTCGACCCCGGCCGCGGCCAGGGCCTGGCCGACCCGGGCCCCCTCCTCGAGGGTGAGGCCCCCGGGCAGGCGGTCGTCGGCCCCGAGCCGGAACCAGAGCGGCGTCTCGCCGACGACCGCGCGCACCGCGGCCACCACCTCGCGCAGGAGCCGGCTGCGTCCGTCGAGGTCGCCGCCGTGGCGGTCGGTGCGCTGGTTCGTCAGCGGGGAGAGAAACTCCGAGAGCAGGAAGCCGTGGGCGCCGTGGATCTCGACCACGTCGAAGTGGGCCGCCAGGGCGCGCCGCGCGGCCGCCGCGAACCTGGCACACACCTCGGTGATCTCCGCGGCGCCGAGCGCGCGCGGCGCGGGCTCGCCGCCTGGCTGCGTGACCGCCGACGGCCCCACCGCCGGCTCGTGGTTGTCGGCGGCGCAGGCGCGGGCGCCGGCGTGCGCGAGCTGGATGCCGATGGGCACGCCCGCGTCGTGGACCGCCTCGACCACCCGCCGCAGGCCGTAGACCAGGCCATCATGGTGCAGCCCGGTCTGACGCGTCGAGTAGCGCCCGCGCCGCTCGACGTAGCTGTGCTCGAGCATCACGAGGCCGGCGCCGCCCCTGGCCCGGGCCACGTAGTGGTCGAGGAGCTTGCGCGTGACCTCGCCCTCGGGGCTGCACAGATCCTGCGCGATGGGCGGGAAGACGATCCGGTTGCGGAACGTGCAGCCTCGGTGGGTGAAGGACTCGAAGAGGTGGGGCATGGGATCCTCGGGTGGCGGCCACCGCCACCCGCCGGTCACGGCCGGCTCACTCGATGGGTGAACAGGCGAAGGTCACCGACACCGCCGCGGGGTTGGCCTGGAGCGCCGCGCACGCTTCCCCGTAGAACGTGAGCGTCCGTGCGTTCGCATCGACGTCCCACCCGTTCGCCTGGGTGGCATCGCGGGACACGCTCTGGCCGCCCACCGTGACCCCGATGTACTCCGGCTGCGGCGGCTGCTGGTCGAGGTTGAAGGTGCACGAGATGATCTGCATCGAGATGCTGCTGAGCGCCTGCTCCAGGGAGGCCTGGTCGGAGACCGGGTAGTACTTGGGGTCGCCCGGGCGGGCGGTGCCGCCCGCCTCGGCCATCCGGTTGAGCGTGTCGGCGACGCCGGAGTCGATGTCCATGCCGACCACGTAGGTCTTGATGCCGTACTGCAGCGCGAGGGCGATCGCGCCTATGGCCAGGTCCTTGGGCTTGGGCATGCACATCCCCGCCGGGAAGGGCGGCGGCGCTCCGGTCGGCTCGCAGTACTCCTCGACGCCGCACTGCGTGTCGTCCGTACAGGTCTTCATGCTCGGGACCGCGTCCCCCTCGCAGTTCGGCATGCCGTCGGTGGCGAGGAGGATGTAGTGGACGCGGTCGTCGACCAGCAGGTTGTAGGACTGGATCGCCAGCTCGATGGCCTTGTGGGCCGGCGTGTTGCCGTTCGGCGAGTTGCTCGAGAGGACGCTCGGGATCTGGCTGGCGCCGTCGGGGCCGACGTCGACGTCCGGGGCCGTTCCCACGCCGCAAGCTCCGTCGCTGGGGAAGAAGATGAGGCCCCAGTGGATCTGGGACGCCGGCGCGCTGGTGACCGCGT
Organism: Deltaproteobacteria bacterium; assembly: GCA_016218785.1. Lineage (GTDB taxonomy): Bacteria > Myxococcota_A > Polyangia > JACRCY01 > JACRCY01 > JACRCY01. The sequence continues at coordinate 2,818 of JACRCY010000619.1, read as the reverse complement.
TGGTCACCGCGTCGCACGTCTGCGAGTACTTGGAGCCGTCCGACATCGACCCCGACTTGTCGAACACGATCAGGATGTCCGGGTCTCCGATCTTCTCGGGCTCGAAGGTCTGCTCGTGGCAGTTCGGGTCCACCGGCGGCTGGTCGATGCCCCCCTCGAGCGTGTTGGGGTCGAAGACCGCGCCGTCGTTCTGCCCGCCCGTGTCGTCGTCGTCGGCGCTCACGACCCCGCAGGAGGCCACCGCGACCGCCAGACCCAGGCTCATGAGCAGCACGAACAGGGAGCCAGGAGCGCGACGTGCAGACAGCATGGTGACCTCCGCTGCGGCCCGGACAGGATCGTCCGAGCCCATTGTAAGCCCCGAGCCCAAACCGAAGTCAACTGATCTTGCGGGCGCGCCAGGGTGCAAGGTCGCGTCACGACTTGACTTGGCCGGGCGCTCCGGAGAGAGTGGCGGTGATGCGTACCGCAACGACCGTCCCCAGGCGCGGGTCAGGATTGACCCGCGCCATTGGCGCTTGCGCGATCGCCACCCTGCTCCTGGCGTGCGGCCCGCAGAAGCCGCGCACGCCTGAGCCGATCTGCACGGCCGAGGCCAAGACGGTCGAGTGCTGGTGGGTCCTCTACGGCTGCATGCCCGAGCTTTCGCCCCGCAACGCGTGCATGTCGCTCTGCCGGGAGCAGGAGAAGGGCCAGCTGAAGGTGTGCGAAGGGAAGCTGCCGCCCCGTCCCGACCCCGTCATGATGTCGGTGCGGCACCTCTCCTGTGATCGCTGCCTCCGCTTCTCGGACCAGCCGTTCAAGAAGAACTAGGCGGCAGCGGCCGCGACATGCGGATGGCCACCTGCCCGGCGGGGTAGCGCCCCTCGTCGGCGTCGGCCACCACGAACCCGTGCCGCGCAAAGAACCGCAACGCACCGGGGTTGGTGTCGGCCACGCTCAGCTCGACCTCGTCGACGCCGTAGCGCCCCGCCAGGGCCGAGGCCATGGCGAGCGCCCGCTCCATCAACGCGGTGCCGATGCCCCGCCCCTGGTACGCGGCCGTGACGGCGATCGCGAGGATGTCGGCCACCAGCACTCCGCCCTGGCGCCGTGACGCCGTCAGCCCCACCATGGCGAAGCCGACGAGCTCGCCGGCCCCCACGCGGACGATGGTGCGCACCCAGGGGTCGATGAGGTAGCGCGGCAGGAACGTGCCGTAGTCACCGAACCGGGAGAAGGCCTCGACCGCGAGGGCCCGAATGGCCTCGGTGTCACCCTTCGCGGCCAGGCGAATCACGGCGTCAGCATAGCACGCGCACCCGCAGGTGCCCGGCGCCTTCGGCGCCTTCGGCGCCTTCAAGGTTCGAGGTTCAAGGTCGAAGCGGACTCATTCCCCATCACGCCGCGGCGGGCGCGGGCGCGGGCGCGGGGGCGGGGGCGGGCACGCTGGCGCCGTTGTTGCCGCCCCCGTGTGCCGGTCCGGCGAGCAGCTCGGCCTTGGCCGCCTCGAGCAGCGTCAGCCGGATCTCCTCGGCCACGTCGGGCCGCTCCTGCATGAAGCCGCACGCCCGTTCGCGCCCCTGGGCGATGCGCTCACCCTTGTACCCGTACCAGGCGCCGCTCTTCTCGAGCAGCCCGGCGTCGGCGGCGAGGTCGACGATCTCGCCCACCTTGTTCACGCCCAGGCCGAAGGTGAGGTCGAACTCGGCCTGCTTGAAGGGCGGCGCGCACTTGTTCTTGACCACCCGCACGCGGACCCGGTTGCCGATCGCCTCCTCGCCCTGCTTCACCTGACCGATCTTGCGGATGTCGAGCCGCACCGAGCAGTAGAACTTGAGCGCCTGGCCCCCGGTGGTGGTCTCCGGGCTGCCGAACATCACGCCGATCTTCTGGCGCAGCTGGTTGATGAACGCGACCGCGGTCTGCGTGCGCGCGACGGCCGCCGTGAGCTTGCGCATGGCCTGGCTCATGAGGCGCGCCTGGAGGCCGACGTGGGCGTCGCCCATCTCGCCCTCGATCTCGGCCCGCGGGGTCAGGGCGGCCACGCTGTCCACGACGATCAGGTCGATGGCGCCGGTGCGGGTGAGGGTGTCGACGATCTCGAGCGCCTGCTCGCCGCAGTCGGGCTGCGACACCAGCAGCTCCTCGAGTCGCACGCCGAGGCGGCGCGCGTAGCTGGTGTCGAGCGCGTGCTCCGCGTCGATGAACGCGCACACGCCCCCGAGGCGCTGGGCCTCCGCGATGGCGTGCAGCATCAGCGTGGTCTTGCCCGACGACTCGGGGCCGAAGATCTCGGTGACGCGGCCGCGCGGCAGCCCCCCGACCCCCAGGGCCAGGTCGAGCCCCAGGGAGCCGGTCGGGATGACGGCGATGTCGGCCACCTGCGCTCCGCCGAGGGGCATGATGGCCCCTTTGCCGAACTGCTTCTCGATGGCCGCGACCGCGGCGGCCACCGCCTTCAGCTTGTCCTTCAGGTTGCTCATGGCTCCTCCTCGGGCCGGCACGCGGCCGGCCGGTTGTCGGGTCTGCGGGCGACGTCGGGGCCCCGCGCTCGGGTGGCGCCCGGGCGCTGCGCCCGGGCGGCGCCCAGGCCTCGCGCCCGGGCGGCGACCTCGTCGAGGGCGCGCCGCGTGCGCCCGGCCTGCCGCGAGAGGATGTCGAACTGGACCTTGTGCAGCAGCCGCTCGCCCAGGGCGACGTAGAGCACGGCGCGCAAGTGCAGCAGGGCCCGGCGCGCGTGCTCGGTGTCGCGGAGCGCCGCCACCATGTCGCGCGCGCGGAGCGCCGTGCGCAGCGCCGCGCACACGGCCTCGGCGTGGCAGCGCGCCGTCATGCC
>JACRCY010000618.1 GCA_016218785.1 Deltaproteobacteria bacterium | reverse complement strand
GATGGTGACGTCGAGGACGCCGATGGGGTCCTCGGGGTCGAAGGTGCCCGGCTTCGCGCGCAGGGCGTACCACTGGCCGTCGAGGAAGAGCCCGAAGTCGTGCACCGCGCCCGGCTTCTCGGCCTGGCCGGGGCGCACCTCGAACTTCACGCGGAGCTGCTCGAGGAACGCGGCCGGCGTGAGACCGCCGAGGTCCAGCACCACGCGGTTGTAGTCCATGATCTTCATCTGGTCGTGCGGGAAGATCACGGCCAGGAAGAAGTTGTACTCCTCGCTCCCGGTGTGCCCGGGGTTGCGCCCGGCGCGCGCGTCGCGCGTCCGCGACGCCGCCGCCGAGCGGTGGTGCCCGTCGGCCACGTACAGCCTCTTGATCTCGAGGAACTCGCGGGTGATGGCGTCCCGGCGGCCCCGGTCGGCCACGACCCAGAAGGTGTGGACGATGCCGTCGTCGGTCGTGAAGTCGTAGTCGGGCGGACCAGCGGTGATCTCGGCGATGAGCGCGTCGATGGCCCGGCGCGCCCGGTAGAGGAGGAAGACCGGCTCGTCGTTGCCGCCGAGGACGTCGACGTGCCGCGTGCGGTCGTCCTCCTTGTCGCGGCGGGTCAGCTCGTGCTTGAGGATGCGGCCGGACTGGTATTCGTCGACGCTGGCGCAGGTGCACAACCCCGTCTGCACGTGGTCGCCCATTCTCTGCCGGTACACGTAGTGGCAGGGAGTGGGGTCGAGGGCGAGGACGCCGTCCCGCCGCAGCCGGGCGAGGTTCTCCTTCCCCTGCTCGTAGACGTCGGCGGCGTGCTCGTCGTGCGGCGCCGGGAAGTCGATCTCCGGCTTCGACACGTGGAAGAACGAGATCGGGTTGCCGGCGGCGTACCGGCGCGCCTCCTCGGTGCTCGCGACGTCGTAGGGGGGGCAGGCGACCTTGAGGACCTGGTCCTGCGGGGGACGGAGACCGCGAAACGGCCTGACGATCGACATGACACGCTCCGGGGCAGCGGCGCCGGGGGCATCATATCCCCCGCGGTCGAAGGTTCAAGGTCGAACGTTGAGCAGTTCAACCTTCAGCCTTGAACCTCCGAAGAGTCACCGACTAGAATCGGCGGACGAGGAGGGACACGAATGTCGAAGCCGCGGGACGACAGCCGGGACGGGGCCGTGGAGGAGGTCGGGGACCTCACCGTGGAGGCGCGCCCGTTCGGGATCAGCGGGCGAACGGCCGCGGCCTCGGCCTACGGCGTCGAGCTGACCACGCTGGAGGCCGCGGTGCCGCCCGAGACCGGCCCGTGGACCATCTGCGAGGTCGTGACCCGGAACAGCGTCTTCCGCGTCGACGGCCGCTTCCTGTGCACCGAGGTCGTGGACCGCGCCACCGGCAAGCCGAAACCGGGGCACAAGTTCCTCGGGCGGCGCCTCGTCGGGGGGCAGCGCCAGCTGGGCTCGATGCTCTGGCTGTGCCACCCGATCCCCCTGCGCGGCTCCGCGGCCGTCTTCGAGGCGCCCGACCGCCGCAGCCACTACTTCGTCACCTCGCCCGTGGAGTCGGTGCTCATGAAGGTGACGTCGGTGACGGTCGCCGACAGCGAGAGCGTCGCCGCCTGGGACGAGATCGCCCGGACGCCGCCGGACGCCGCGTCCCGCTGAGCCGCCCGGCGAGCTACAGGCGGACCGCCCCCGCGCGCAGCACCACCACGCGCCCGCCGTCGAGGGAGGCGACCGTGGACGGCGGCCCGCCGGCGGTCGTGCCACCATCGAGGACGTAGACCTCGTCACCGAAGGCGGCGCGCACCGCCGCGGCCGTGCGCGCCGGAGGCCGGCCCGAGCGATTCGCGCTGGTCGCCGTGAGCGGCACGCCGCACGCCCTTACCAGCGCGGTGGCCAGCGGGTGCGACGAGACGCGCGCGCCCACGCCCTGGACGCTCACCAGCGGCGCCGGGACCTCGGGTCGCGCCGCGAGGACCAGCGTCAGGGCCCCCGGCCAGTGCCGCGCCATCAGCTCGCGCGCCGCGGGCGGGACCTCGACGACGAGGCGCTCGAGCATGGCGACCGAGTCGACGATCACCGGCAGCGCCTGCGCCGCCTCGCGCCCCTTCAGGTCGCAGAGCCGCGCGACGGCCCTGGCGTCGAGGGCCGGCACCGCGAGCCCGTAGAAGGTCTCGGTCGGAAACGCCACGATCGCGCCCCCCGCCAGGGCCGCGGCCGCCGCCCGTACCTCGAGCTCGCCCGCCGGCCCGGCGTCCCTGCCGGCCACGCTCAGCCCTGCTCCGCGGCCGGACCCGCGACCGACGCGTCGGCCGCCTCGACCTTGCGCGCCATCGCCTGCCGCTGGTCCCGCAGGCGATCCCCCAGCGCCGGATCGGACAGCGCCAGGATCTGCGCCGCCAGGAGAGCCGCGTTCTGGGCCCCGTCGATGGCGACCGTCGCGACCGGGATCCCCGCCGGCATCTGCACGGTGGCGAGGAGCGCGTCGAGGCCGGCGAGCGCCGTGGCGTTCACCGGCACCCCGATGATCGGGAGGTTGGTGTGCGCGGCCAGGGTCCCGGCCAGGTGCGCGGCGCCGCCCGCGGCGGCGATGATGACCTTGAGGCCGCGGTCCGCCGCCCCCTGCGCGAACTCCGCGGCCCGCTCGGGCGTACGGTGCGCCGAGATCACCCGCACCTCGTGTGGGATCCCGAGGTCCTTCAGGGCGTCGATCCCCGCCTGGAGCTTGGGCAGATCGCTCTTCGAGCCCATCACGACGGCGACGGTCGCGCTAATGACTGACCTCGTGCCGCGATGTCGCGGCGAAAGTGCATCCCCTCGAAGCGGAGGCGGGCCACGGCCTCGTACGCCCGCGCCCGGGCCGCCCCGAGGTCGGCGCCCAGGGCGCAGACGTCGAGCACGCGCCCACCCGCGGTCACCAGCTCGGTGCCCCGACGCCGGGTGCCGGCGTGGAACACGGCGACGTCCGGCAGGGCGGCGGCCTCCTCGACCCCCGTGATCGGCGCGCCCTGCGGATACGACCCCGGGTAGCCGGGCGCGGCCAGCACCACGGAGACGGCCACCCGCGGGTCCCACCGCGGGTCGCCGGCGGGCAGTCGGCCCGCGGCCGCCCCGCTCAGCCACGGCACCAGGTCCTCGCCGAAGCGCAGCATGACGACCTGGGTCTCGGGATCGCCGAAGCGGCAATTGAACTCGAGGACCATCGGTCCGCGGTCCGCGGTGAGCATGAGCCCGGCGTAGAGCACCCCGCGGAAGGGCCGTCCCTCGCGAGCCATGCCGCGCACCGTCGGGACCATCACCGCGTCGAGGACGAAGCGGATGACCTGCGGGGTGCACAGCGGCGAGGGGGAGTAGGCCCCCATGCCGCCCGTGTTCGGCCCGCGGTCGCCGTCGTGAACCGCCTTGTGATCCTCGGCCGAGGCCAGGAGCACGACCCGCTCGCCGTCGCTGAGCGCCATGAGCGAGGCCTCACGGCCGCGCAGCCGCTCCTCGAGGACCACGCGGGCCCCGGCCGCCCCGAACTCGCGCTCCACGAGCATGCGGCGGACCGCGGCGTGCGCCTCGGCCCGGTCGTCGCAGACCACCACGCCCTTGCCGGCGCAGAGGCCGTCGGCCTTGACCACCAGCGGGCCCGCGGACGCGTCCACGAAGCGGTCGGCGGCCGCGGCGCTGTCGAAGGCGCCGAAGCTGCCGGTCGGGATGCCGTGGCGGGCCATGAACTCCTTGGCGAAGGCCTTGGAGCCCTCCAGCGCCGCGGCTTCCCGCGTCGGCCCGAAGGCGCCCAAGCCCCGCGCCGCCAGGGCGTCGACGATACCCGCGCACAGGGGTGCCTCGGGGCCCACCACCGTGAGCTCGACGTCGTGGCGGGTCGCCAGATCGCAGAGGCCGCCGATGTCGTCAGCCTTGACCGCCTCGAGCGTCGCCGCGTCGGCGATGCCCGGGTTGCCGGGGGCTGCCCAGAGCTTCAGCCCCGGACTCTGTCGCAGCTTCCAGGCGAGCGCGTGCTCGCGTCCGCCGCCACCTACGAGCAGCACCCGCATCGGTCCCCTCCTCAGGAGGCGCCGCCGCCGTGGGCCGCGGCGTCGCCATGTCAGGCGTCGCCGCCGTGGGCGGCGGCGGCGCCATGGAGTCCGGCCTAATGCCGGAAGTGCCGCATCTTGGTGACCAGCATCGCCAGGCCGTGCTCGTCGGCCGCCGCCACGACCTCGGCGTCGCGCACCGAGCCTCCCGGCTGGATGATGGCGGTGGCGCCCGCCTTGGCGATCTCGTCCACGCCGTCGCGGAACGGGAAGAAGCCGTCGGAGGCGGCCACCGTCCCCTTGAGCGACGAGAGCGCCTTGGTGGCGGCGAGCCTGGCGGAGTCCACGCGCGACATCTGGCCGGCGCCGATGCCCACGGTCTGGCCGTCCCGCACGAACACGATGGCGTTCGACCTGACGTGCTTGCAGACCTTCCAGGCGAACTCCAGCGCCAGCAGCTCCTCCGGGGTCGGGGCCCGCCTGGAGACCACGTCGGCCTCGGCGGCCGAGACGATCTGCCGGTCGCGCGACTCGACCAGGAGGCCCCCCGTGACCGAGCGGAGGCTCCAGCCCCCCTTGCCCGGCTCGGTGTTCTTCTCGCCGAAGGCCAGCAGCCTGAGGTTCTTCTTCTTGGCGAGCGCCTCGCGCGCCTCGGGCCGGAAGTCGGGCGCGATGACGCACTCGAGGAAGATGTCCGACAGCTCGCCGGCCAGGTCGAGGCCCACGACGCGGTTGACCGCGACGATGCCGCCGAACGCCGACACCGGGTCGGTCTGGCGAGCCAGGCGGAAGGCCTCGGCCACGCCGCCCGCCGCGACCGCCACGCCGCACGGGTTGTTGTGCTTGATGATGGCCGCGGCGGGCTCCGGGAACTCGAGCACCAGGTCGAGGGCCGCGTCGAGGTCCAGGAGGTTGTTGTAGGAGAGCTCCTTCCCTTGCAGCACCGCGGCGGTCGCCACCGACGGCTCCGGCTGCGGGGTCGGGTCGCGGTAGAAGGCCGCCCGCTGGTGCGGGTTCTCGCCGTAGCGGAGCGAGCGCTCGCGGTACCACTGCAGCGTCAGGTACTCCGGGAACTCCGCCGCCGGGCCGCTGTCGTCCTCGCTGATCGACGAGAGGTAGGCCGCGATGGCGGCGTCGTAGGCCGCGGTGCGGGCGAAGGCCTTGCGGGCGAGCCGGAACCGGGTGCCGCGCGCCAGGCTCCCCTCGTTCCTGTCCATCTCGGCCAGGATCGCGGCGTAGTCGTCCGGGTCGCACACCACGGCGACGCGCTCGTGGTTCTTGGCCGCCGAACGGAGCATCGAGGGGCCGCCGATGTCGATGTTCTCGATGGCCTCCTCCATGCCCACGCCCGGGATGGCCACCGTCTTCTGGAAGGGGTAGAGGTTCACCACCACCAGGTCGATGGGCTCGATCCCCTGGCTCGCCATCTGCTCGCGGTGCTCGGGCGTATCCCGCCCGAGGAGGCCACCGTGGATCTTGGGGTGGAGGGTCTTCACCCGTCCGTCCAGGATCTCGGGCGCGCCCGTGTAGACCGAGATGGGGACGACGTCGATCCCGGCCTCCTCCATGCTACGGGCCGTCCCGCCCGTCGACAGGATCTCCACGTCGTGACGCTTGAGCCCCTGGGCCAGCTCGACCAGCCCCCGCTTGTCCGAGACACTCAACAGCGCGCGACGGATACGCCCCATGACACCCTCCTTGCGATCACCGACCTTGCGCGACACCGCCCCTTGGCAACACGCCTCCGGTACGGGGCGCCACGCACTCCAGGTTGCGCATGGGGTACCAGGAACGATGGGACGCGTCAAGGACCGGCGCGGGGAGCGCGGTGGAGCGCCTCGGCGCGCCGGCCGCAGGGGCACCGGGCGGTGCCGCGACGCTACTTCCGGGGGAGGCTGATGGGGCCGAGGTCGCCGTTGGACGACAACAGGCGCAGCTTGGTCGTAGCTCGCACCTCGACCTGACGCACTCGCTCACGGGTGAGGTTCACGATGGTCCCCACCTCCTCGAGGGTGATCCCGCCGCGCTCGGCGACGTCGAGGGAGCAGCTCTCCACCATCTCCCAGGGCTCCAGGTGCGGGAAGTTGAGCTTGATCGAGCCCGTCTCGGGGTTCACGTCGAGGTAGAGGTGGTGCTTGCAGCTGACGTAGGGGCACGGCCGCGGCCCGTCCTCGCACTCCGCCCGACTCAGGGGCCGGCAGTAGGGCATCGGGGGGAAGACCTCCCGCCCGATGCGGATCTCCTCCTTGGTGAGGCGCTTGAGCGCGATGGTCTTGGCGCGTAGCTGGCTGCGGCGCTGGTAGCGCCGCACCTTGCGACTCCGCTCCGGCGGTCGCGGCGGATTCGCTCCACCCGCGCCCAGCTTCAACGCCGGCTGCGCCGGCGTCCCCTCGGTGCCCGCCTTCACCGACTGCAACTCGCGCTCCTGCTCCATGGCTCCCTCCCGACTCCCGGGCAGACGTGTCCCCGGGCGCGGTCGCTACGACCCCCGCCGTCCTCGGGGGTCACAACACGCCGGCTCCGGCGTCCCCGCTCGTACCGAAGCTGCGCTCGTCCCTGAGCGGCTGCGTCGCGCGCCGCTCGATGTCCACGATCCGTCTCAGCAGGTCGGCCGTCGCCCGCTTCGCCTCGGCCAGATCCCGCACCAGGTTGCGCCGCGTCACCACGTCGAAGTGCGGCGATTTCAGCTCTCGCTCGAAGGCGGCGAACAGCTCCCGCAGCCCCAGCTCCAGCGCCTCGATCCCCTCCTTGAACCGCATGAGCGAGTGCTGGATGTCCTCGATCGTGTGCCCCTCCGCCATCATCTTCTTGACCGCTTGGACGCGGCGGATCGTGGTCGGCGGGTAGAGCCCGCACGACCCCTGGTGCTTCCCCTTGCGCCCCACCCTCACGCTGCGCGGCAGGAGCCCCAGCTGGACGTACTTGCGAAACGTCGCCTCGGAGAAGCGCACGCCCCGCGACTCGAACAGGTCGACGATCTGCCGCGAGGTCAGCCCATCTGGCTGCTCTCGCTCGATCTGCTGCAGCTCCTTGTCGGCGAACAGCGCGCTGTCGTCCACGGAGTGGCAGCCCCCGGTTAGTTTCTCTTGAAGCTACTCTCTTGAGTGTTTTCTACTCAATGGTTGCGTTGGAGTATATTCCACTGAATGTAACAGTCAACAAGAAAACGCACGCGCGATGTCGATTCTTGCTGCTGAAACGCCTCGCAGGCCCCGCGGCGGCGTCCGAATCAGCATCCTGGGGTGTCGAAGCACCCCCCATACCACCGGTTGTGCTTATATGAGTGCGGGCTACTTCACTGTCGGTGGTCCCCGTAGCGTGATTGTCGGCGGGCGGGCCCCTCGTCGAGGCGGGGAGACGAGGGTGTAGGAAGGGGCAGCCGTCGGGTATTCCCGACGCATGGGTCTCGGGTTCGGGTCGGTTCAGGAGAGACG
>JACRCY010000625.1 GCA_016218785.1 Deltaproteobacteria bacterium | reverse complement strand
CGCGTCCTCCTGGATCACCTGCTCCGCGGGTACCGGCTCGGCAAGCGCGGCCTGCCCGGCTACGAGACGCCCCTCTTCACCCACCTGGAGGTGGCGACCGCGGTGGCCGAGGGGCGCGCCGACGTGGGCGTAGGCACTCTCGCGCCGGCTCGCAGCCTGGGCCTCGAGTTCGTGCACCTCGCCTGGGAGCGCTACGATCTGCTGTCCACCGACGAAGCGTTCTATCGGCAGCCCACCCAGGCGTTCTTCGAGATGGTGAAGTCCGACTGGCTGCGGCAGCTCATCGCCAAGATGCCCGGCTACGAGGCGCGCGAGACGGGCCTGCTCACCGTCGTTCAAGGTGACGAGTAGGGCGGCCCCCCTCCAGCCAACCGCCGTGACAGGAGCGCCGCGGGATGGTACAAGTAACCGTCACCCGCAGCGCATCGCGGCGGGTGGCGATGGAGCGCTGCGATGGCACGCACGAGGCGCCTTGCTCTCCTCCCGCAGACGAGCCCCTGGCCGGCCCTGGACCGGGGGTGGATCATCGCCAACCACAAGCTCGTCTCGTTCCACGCCGCCTTCCTGACCTCTCTCCTCAGCATCCCGCCGGACATCTCGTCGCGGGCGGACGTCATCCGGTCGATGTTCCTCAGCGTCGAGGTCGTCGTGTCGGCGGCCATGTGGTACCTGGCCTGGCACTGCAACATCGCCATCCACGAGATGGGGCACTACCTCGCGGCCGTCAAGACGAGCAACCTCCGGCCCGAGCTCGCCGTCCCGGCCGAGGAGCGGATGAACCGCGGCGCCGGCACGCGGTGGCTCTGGTACCTGGAGATGTTCCTGAAGATCCCCTACGGGGCCTTCAGGGGCGTCACCAAGGAGGCCGGGAGCTTCCACCCGAGCGTCAAGGCGCAGAACCTGGCCGTGTCGGCCGCCGGCCCGAAGGCGAGCAAGAGGCTGGCTCTGGCCATGTTCCCCCTGGGCGTGGTCCTCGCGTTCCTGTCGAGGTGGGCGGGTGGCCACCTCCACCTGTCGCACACCACCATCGACGCGCTGGTCTACGTGGGCCGCTTCCTCTTCACCGTCGGCGTGGTGGCGCTCTTCGACTTCATGCTCGCGGACCCGGGCAAGTACCGGGCATTCCGGGAGCGCCAGACCGAGGCCGCCGAGAAGGCCGCCGGGGTGAAGCAGACCGTGGCCGGCCAGCCCGCCGGATACAAGTGGAACGCGACGCAGCCGGCCCAGCTCAAGCGCAAGCTCGAGGTGCATCGCCTCCAGGAGCTGACGCTGCCGGGTGATCGGGTCGTCTTCGCGCCCTGGGAGTTCCGCAACTCCATCATGGGCGGCAGGCACACCGAGGAGATGGGCGGCAACCTGAGCTTCCAGGAGCTGATGTTCCTGCCGCTCACGGCCAAGGACTACATCGAGGCGCAGCGGATCACCAACGCCCTGCAGACCCGCGTCATCCAGATCCTCCAGGACTCGGAGGGGCTGAACTTCGTCGGCATCGGGCTCGAGGGGGGCGTGGTGGCCTCCTACGCCAAGGGCCGGGACGACCTCATCCCCGAGGAGCGGGCGCTCAAGGTGGCGGTGCAGGCCATCGAGGAGTGCGGCTTCGTCCCCGACCGCGACGTGACCCTGGCGCTCGACTCGGCGGCGAGCGAGCTCTCGAACGCCTACCGGCAGCAGACGGGCGAAGCGGACTCGATCGGGCAGTACCTCTTCTGGCGCGCCGAAGAGCCCCGGGTCATGACGACCGACGAGATGGTCGAGCTCTACCAGCGCTGGGTGAAGGAGTACCCGATCATCTCCCTCGAGGACCCGTTCGCCGAGGACGACTACGACGGCTGGAAGAAGCTGATGCAGGTCATGGGCCACGAGATCCTGATCATCGGCGACGACCTGGTCACGACCAAGGACACCACGATCGCCCGCTGCGCGGACCAGGGGCTCATCAACACGGCGCTCATCAAGGCCAACCAGATCGGCACGCTGACCGAGACGCTCCTGGCGATCCTGGTCGCCAAGGAGCGGAAGCTCGCGGTGGTCGTCTCCCACCGCTCCAAGTCGCCCAACGAGGTCATGGAGGCCGACATCGCCTTCGCCGTGGGCGCCCTCGGCCTCAAGTGCGGCGGCGGGAGCAACACCGAGCGGCTCATCAAGTACGGCCGGATCGTCGAGCTGATCGAGCTGGCGAAGAAGGGCACCCGGGTGACCCGGTCGCTCGACCCCGACCTGAAGATCGTGGACATCACCGCGCACGAAGAGCCGACCAACGCGGGCATCCCCACCGTCGGCGTCGTCGTGCGGCTCGACAACGGCCAGAAGTTCACCGCGGCCACGCCGCTCGGGACCTCGGCCGGAGTTGACGAGGCGATCCACCTGGTGGACGCCATCATCGAGGCCGGCCCGCTCACCCGGAAGCACCCGTCGCTGTTCAAGTACCGGGAGCGGGAGCAGAGCTACCGCTTCGCCGAGGCCGTCAAGGCCGAGACGATCGCCGCGGCGAACGACGACGAGCTGGCCGGGCTGTGGATGCGGGCCAAGCGCTACGACGGCAAGGGGTGCCTGAACGCGGTCGCCAACGTCGAGGAGGTGATCGCGCCGCGTTTCCTGGGCCGGAAGCTGTCGGCCCTGGGCACCCTGGTCGACATCGATCGGACCCTGCTGGAGCTGGAGCTGGACCTGGCCGTCAAGCGCAGCAAGGTCAAGCGCGACGCCCCCGCCGACGACCGGATCCGCGTGATGCAGCGGAAGGCCAACCTCGGCATGAACGCCATCCTCTCGGTCTCACTCGCGCTCGGCCGCTGCCTCGCCGCGCGGGACGGGCACGAGCTGCCCGACCTGCTCCACGAGACCGAGAGCAAGATCGATCGCGCCTACCTGTACGGGCTGAGGAACACCCCGCAGCTGCCCGAGGCTCAGGCCGCGTCCGGCGGCGGCACGGCCAGGTCGGCTTCCTGACAGAGCTTCTCGAGCTCCTTGACCGACCAGGGGGCGGAGTAGTCGTAGAAGTCCTTGTAGGGCCGTCGGAGCATCTGCACCGCCTCGGCCGTCTGGCGGTCGCACCACTCGGGCATCGACTTCTGGACCGCCTCCAGCGGAACGCCGCTCAGCTTCAGCGGGATGAGGCATCTCAAGCTCGCGGTGCTGAGGGGCAGCTCGTCGAGGCCCTCCTTCAGGATCTTGGTCTTGGCGCGCACGATCTTCCGCTCTCCCAGCTGGTGGAGCACCAGGATGTACTTCTCGAACAGCACCCACTCGTTGACCAGCAGCGCGAGCTCGGCCGGGCCGAACGCGCGCCAGAAGGCCACCGGCTGGGGCAGCGAGATGAACCGGCCCAGCATGAACGCGCCGGCGGTGAAGCCGGAGATCCGCGCGCGCGCGCACTTCTCGAGGGCGTCCTTGAAGAAGCGGATCTTTCGATCCAGCGTGAGCATGTCGAAGACGGTGTGCTGGTTGAGGTGGTCGCCCATGTCGCTGGCCAGCACCTCCTCGACGTACCTGCTCTCGTGGCCGTCGAACCAGCTCCGCACCAGGGTGCGAGCCTCCTCGGCCTCTCCGCGCAGCTCGAGGTTCACCAGCCGGATGAGCTCGTTGAGCTTCGAGATCTGACTGAGCTGCATGCCTCTCACCAGTTGCTGGTAGTAGCGGTAGGCGTAGGCCATGTCGGCGAACGCCTGTTGCTCGTCCTCCTCCAGCTCGATCGGCTCCCCCTTGAGGTAGTGCAGGAGCCGGGCGGGCTTGAACTTGGCGTGCCCCTTGAAGAGGGTCTGCCGGCGCGAGGAGATCGTGATCCAGTCGCCTTCCGCGATCTCGCGGCCGCCGGCACTGACCAGCCGTCCCCCGGGCTGGAGCGCGATCCCGAACTTCTCGAGGCTCAGCAGCCCGGGCGAGCCGAAGCTCTGGCAGATCGTCACCACGTGGATGGCCGCGGAGGTGAGGCTGATGATCGCGTCGACCTCCCGCATCACCACGGTGTCGCTGGGCTCGAAGGTGCGCTTGCAGAAGCACACCGTCTCGCCGCGCTTCTTCGCGGTGAGCGCGGCCTCGGCGCTGAAGTAGATGCGTGCGGTGATCGCCCTCCGGGGGAGCAGGGAGATGCCGTGGCCGAAGAGCTCCAGGGTGGCGTAGGAATCGGAGTCGATCGTGTCCGACTCGATCTGCTTGACGTGGTACGGACAGATGAGCTCGGTGACCCGCCGGCGCGAGATCGCCCCCTCCTTGTGGAGCTCGACCACCGAGATGAAGGCAGCGCGGCCGGTCATCTCCATCTGGTTGAGCTGCAGGAGCGCGAAGAACTCGTGGCCGCCGCCGCTCTCGGCGGCGAACTCGATGGTCACGGGTGATTCGAAGTGCCGCTCGAGATCCTTCAGGCACGGGACGAAGTGGTGCACCGCCGGGAAGGTCTGCTTGACGTCCGCCGCGTCCTGGAAGCAGGTCTCCTGCGCCTCGACCGTCCCGGTCATGATCTCCTCGCCGAAGAGGTCGTGGCCGGTCTGGAGCTGGTGGCCGACGCCGGTCTTCCAGTGGCGGCTGAAGAGCACGCCGGCGTACGACTTCGCGTCCCTGACCGAGCAGACCATCTTCTGCAGGATCAGCGACGGGTAGAAGCGCTGGCCGCGGGACAGGGTGAGCAGCACGTCCGTGTTGGCCTCGAAGTGGAGGCGGGCCTGCTCGGCCAGGTAGTGGAGCTGGCGGAAGGGATCCACCAGGAGCTCCACGTCGTGCCGCCGGATGACCTGCGCGATCTGATCGATGAGGCGGGACGTCGCGGCGGCGTCGAGGTACGGCGAGAGCTGGCCCGCCAGCTGGCTGTAGCCCGCCGGGTCCAGGAGCCGCACGAGGTTCTTCAAGTTGTTGAGGAGGATCTTGTTGGCCACCTCCACGCCGAAGGTCCGCTGCAGGCCGGGGAGGGCGCTCTCGGTGGCCCCCACGTTGAGGAAGGTCGGCATGAAGCCCGGCGAGTAGTGGGGCATGGCGACGCGCAGCGCGAAGATGAGGGGGTTGTCCGAGGAGCCGAGCGTCTGCCGCGTCATCACCTGGAGGTCGTCGACCGCCTGCCCGAGGAACTGCTCGCCGCCTGACTCCCACTCGGAGTAGCAGTCGGCCGTGACGATGACGAAGTCCGGGACCGGGTAGCCCTTCCGGCTCAGCTCCAAGAGCACCGCGCCCTTGAGGCTCACCGACGTCGGCGGGTACTCCTCGTTGCTCGCCGACGGCACCACGGAGTCGGTCTCGACCAGGCGCGAGGCCCGGAGCCAGGCGCTCACGTCGTGGTGGTAGGCGGCGACCGTCTCAGTGAGGCGCTCGGCCGCCTGCCGGTCGCCGCGCCGCGCCCGCAGGATCAGCGTCAGGTGCTCGCGCCCCTGCTCCTGGGTCCGCTGGCAGAGGAGGGGCAGGTCGGTGCCGCGGACCTCGATCTCGTGGCCCGGCCCGTCGGACCGATCGGTCGTCCAGTACTGCGCCACGGGCGGCACGTACCCGGGGTGATCGCGCGGCACGAAGGTGGAGGCCGCCGAGCGGTCGTCGAGGCTCACGAGGAGGCTGCGCCAGTTGGAGTAGTTGCCACAGATGCGGAACTCGGTGACGCGCGGAGCCTCAGTCGTCATGTCGCACCGTGGCGCCCCTGCGGGTCGGCCGGGCGCCGTGTCGGGACGGGGACGGGCTACTCGAAGGCCTTGGAGGCCTCGTTCATGATCCAGCCGCCCGTGCACAGGTCGAAGCACTCCCGGCACGCGCGGCAGTCGACCTTCACTCCGGGGACGAAGGCGAGCTCGCGGTCGATCCCCCGGCCCTCGAAGTACACCGCGTTCTGCTTCTTGACCTCGTCGCAGTACCGCACGCACAGGCCGCACAGGCTGCACTCGCCGCGCGGCGCGCTGAAGCGCGACGACGTGACGCCCAGCTCCAGCGCCAGGGGCAGGGCGGCGGGCCAGAGCAGCTCGGCGACGAGCTTGCGGATCTTCTTGACCTTCTCGGTGTCGGTCTTGACGACGATGCCCTCTTCCACCGGGTAGCAGCACGAGGCGACCAGCCTGGTGCGCTTCCCCTTGGTGACCTCGACCATGCACACGCGGCAGGCGCCGAAGGGCTTGATCCGCTCGTCGTGGCACAGCGCCGGGATGTAGATGCCGGCGGACTTCGCGGCCTGAAGGACCGTCGCCGTGGTCGGCGCCTCTACCTGCCTGCCGTCGATGGTGAGCGTAACCTGCTTCATGGCCTCTCCCTTGGCGAACCCGTGGTCACTCATGTCAGCTCACGGTCGTGGCGCGCGGCGCCAACGCGGGGACCTTCAGCACCGCCTGGACCTTGGCCGGGCACACCTGGTGGCAGGCGCCGCACTTGATGCACAGCGACTGCTCGATCGAGTAGGGCTTCTTGGGCGTCCCGTGGATCGCCTTCGTGGGGCAGCTCTTCGCGCAGAGCGGACAGCCCACGCACTTCTGCTGGTCGATCTCGTACTGGATGAGGTCCGCGCAGACGCGCGCCGGGCAGCGCTTATCGCGGATGTGGGCCTCGAACTCGTCGCGGTAGTGCTTGAGGGCCGCCATCACGGGGAAGGACGCGGACGTGCCCAGGGCGCAGCGCGACGCGTTCGTCAGCAGGTCGCACAGCTCCTCGAGCAGCTCGATGTCCCCCTCGCGCCCCTTGCCGGCGACGATGTTGTTCAGGATGTGCAGCGACTGGCGCAGCCCCTCGCGGCACGGCACGCAGACCCCGCACCCCTCGTGGGCGAGGAAGTCGATGTAGAACCGCGCCGAGTCGACCATGCAGTTGTCCTCGTCGAGGACGATCATGCCGCCCGAGCCCATCATCGAGCCGTTGTTCCACAGATCGTCGAAGTCGACCGGCAGGTCGAGCAGGCTCTCCGGCAGGAACCCGCCCGAGGGGCCGCCCGTCTGCACCGCCTTGAACTTCTTGTTGCCGCGGATGCCGCCGCCGATCTTGTAGACGATGTCCCGCAGGGTGATGCCCATGGGGACCTCGACCAGGCCGGTGTTCACCACCTTCCCCACGAGGGAGAAGATCTTGGTGCCCTTGCTGTTCTCGGTGCCCATGCTGCGGAACCAGTCGGACCCGCGGTTGACGATGAGGGGCACGTTGGCCCAGGTCTCGACGTTGTTGAGGTTCGAGGGCCGGTCGAACAGCCCCTTCACCGAGGTGTGGATGTACTTCGGCCGCGGCTGGCCCACGCGGCCCTCGATCGCGGTCATCAGGGCGCTCGACTCGCCCGAGACGAAGGCCCCCGCGCCCCGGTGCACGGTCACGTCGAAGTCGAACCCCGAGCCCAGGATGTTCCTGCCGAGCAGGCCGTACTCGCGGGCCTGATCCAGGGCGATCAGCGTGTTCGTCACGGCCAGGGGGTATTCCTGGCGCACGTAGATGAACCCCTCGCAGGCGCCGATCGTGTAGGCCCCGATGATGAGGCCCTCGAGAATGCTGTGAGGGTTCCCCTCGAGGAGGCTGCGGTCCATGTAGGCCCCGGGGTCCCCCTCGTCGGCGTTCACCAGGACGTACTTGATGTCGCCGGGCGCCTTGCGCGTGGTCTCCCACTTGGTGCCCGCGGGGAAGCCGCCGCCGCCGCGCCCCCGCAGGTTCGCGTGCTTGATGACGGCGAGGACCTCCTCGGGCTTCATCTCGAACAGCGCCTTGCTGAGGGCCGAGTAGCCGCCGTTGGCGACGTAGTCGTCGATCCGCTTGGGGTCGATGCGGGTGTTGGCGTCGAGGAGCAGCCGCGTCTGGTACTTGTAGAACGGGATGTCGTTGAGGTGCTGCAGCCGCGTGCCGTGGTCGTCCTTGAAGAGCAGGCGCTCGACCACCTGGTGCTGGTTCAGCGTCGACTCGACGATCTCGGCCGCGTCGCTCGCCTTCACGCCCAGGTAGGTGACGTCCTCCGGCTGGATCACGACCACCGGGCCCCGCTCGCAGAAGCCGTAGCAGCCGGTGCGGCGCAGCTCGACCTCGCCCGCGAGCCCCTGGCGCTGGAGCTCGGTGGCGAAGGCGTCGGCGCAGACCTGCGCCTTGGTCGCGAGGCACCCGGTGCCCGAGCACACGGCCACGCAGCGATCCGGCCGCTTGTGGGTGGTCGTGAGCCTCTCGCGCAGCGCGGCGAGGTCCTTGGCTGAATTGAGCTTGGTCATGACGCTGCCACCTCCGTCGCCACCTCCGCCTCGCAGGCCTGGAACAGCTCCCTGAGCTGCCTGAGGTCAGGGTTGCCGTAGTAACGCCCGTCGACCGTGACCACCGGCGCGAGCGCGCAGCAGCCGAGGCAGTTGACCGACTTGAGCGTGAAGATGCCCTTGGGGTCGGTCTGGCCGGCGCCGATGCCGAGCACCGCCGAGACCTGCTTGAGCAGGAGCGGGCCGCCGCGCACGTGGCACGCGGTGCCGAGGCAGACCTGGATCAGGTGCGCCCCCTGCGGCGTCAGGCTGAACGCCTCGTAGAAGTTGGCGATCTCGTAGATGCGCGACAGCGGCACGTTGAGCCGCCGCGACACCCACATGAGGGCGTGCCGCGGGAGCCAGTGCTTCTTCGATTGGATGTCGAGCAGGATCTGGATGAGCGCGTTCTTCCGGAAGTCGTGCTTCTGGATGATCGCGTCGACGAAGCGCAGGTCGGCCACCAGGTCGCCGATGACCTTCTCGCGCTTCTTGATCTGCCCGAGGGTCTCGGCGTGGTGCTTGGCCTCGGCCTCCAGCTGCCGCAGCTCCTCGACGAGATTGCTGGCGGTGAGGCCGAGCGCGTACCCCTCGCTCAGCGCCTCCAGGCCCTTGAGGATGACGTCCGGCTCCTCGGGCGCCCGGGCGGCCGTCGCCGCGGCGGAGGCCCGCTCTGCCGTCGCCATGGCGTGCTCGCGGCCGAGCGACCTCGCGACGCCGCGGCGGACCGCGTCGACGAGCTGGGCGGGCTCGAAGGGCTTGGTGATGAACTCGAAGGCCCCCAGCTTCATCGAGGCGACCGCGTTGTCCACGGTGCCGAAGCCGGTGATGACGACCGGGACGATCCGGGCGTCGATGGCCGGGAGCCGCTCCAGCACCTCGATGCCGGAGAGCCCCGGCATGCGCAGGTCGACCACGGCCACCCGGGGCCTCGTCTCCTCGGCCAGCTTCAGGCCTCCGAGCCCGTCGGGGGCCAGGTGGGTCCGGTAGCCCTCCAGGTCCAGGGTGTGACGACAGCTCTCGCGGACCGACTCCTCGTCGTCGATCACCAACACGTCGACGTTGGTGGGCGCCTTCGCCGCTTCGGTTTGGACCATGCGTCTCCTCCTGATCGTCCTGCCCGCCGCCTGCCAGGCCCGCCGCTGGGTGGGAACGGGCCCCGGTCACCTCTGCTGACATCGTACTCGTCGAGGGCGGCCGTGCAAGCAGGAACGACCAGAATCAGTCGTGGAGACGCGATGATCTAGCCATGACTGGAACTTTCTGTACCAATGGCGAGTGAAAGCGGGACGGATTGTTCCATCCCAATGGCGCGTGCCTCAGCCCGACTTCTTGGGCTTGCCCCTGGCGCGCCTCGCAATCGCCAGACCGTACCGCTGGATCTTCTCGCGGAGGGTCTTGCGATGGATGCCCAGGAACTCGGCCGTCTTCCCGATCCGCCAGCCGAACCGGCCCAGGGCGTCGGCAATCTCCCGGCGCTCCGCCTCGGCGAGGTGACCGGCGGCGCGCCTCCCGCGCTGGCTCGGCGGGGCGAGCCCCTGCGGCACCAGGTCCCCGGGCAGGATGAGGTCCCCCTCGGCCAGGACCAGGGCGCGCTCGACCGCGTTCTCGAGCTCGCGGACGTTCCCCGGCCAGTCGTGGAGCTCGAGGGAGCGCAGGGCGGCCGCGGAGAAGCCCGTGACGCGCGGGTTGCGCCGCGGCCCGTAGCGGCGGAGGAAGTGCTGGGCCAGGATGCGGATGTCCTCGCGCCGGTCGCGCAGCGGCGGGATGTGGATGGGGACGACGCTCAGGCGATAGAAGAGCTCCTCGCGGAAGGCGCCGGCCTTCGTCTCCTTCTCGAGGTCGCGGTTCGTCGCCGCGATGATCCTCACGTCCACGGGCGTCGTCTGCGAGCTGCCCACCCGCTGGAGCCGGCGCTCCTGGATGACGCGCAGGATCTTCACCTGGACGGCCGGCCCGATGTTGCCGATCTCGTCCAGGAAGATCGTCCCCCCGTTGGCCTGCGCGAACTTGCCGGTCGCCGCCTCGGTCGCGCCGCCGTGGGCGCCCCGCGCCTGGCCGAAGAGCTCGCCCTCGATGAGGCTGTCGACGAGGGAGCCGCAGTCGACCGTCACGAAGGGCTGCTCCCGGCGCAGGCTGTGGCGGTGGATCGCCCGCGCCACGAGCTCCTTGCCGGCGCCGGTCTCACCCGAGACGAGCACGGTGGCGTCGCTGGGCGCCACCTTCTGGATGAGCCGGGCCACGATGAGCATGGCCGGTGAGGTGCCGACCATCGTATCGGGGCCCGGCTTCTCGTCCAGCGCCAGCTCCAGGCAGAGGCTCTCGAGGGCGAGCCGGCGCCGCTCGAGCGCGCGTTTCACGATCGCCGCCAGGGCGCCGGGCGTGACGGGCTTCGGCAGGAAGTCGTAGGCACCCAGGCGCATGGCCTCCACCGCCGACTCCACGGTCGCGTGGCCCGTGATCACGATCACGCTGGTGTTGGGGTTCTCCTCCTTGATCTTCCGCAGCACCTCCAGGCCGCCCAGGCCCGGCATGTGCAGGTCCACGATGGCGACGTCGAAGGACTCCTCGCGGCAGAGCTGCAGCCCCCGCTCCCCGCTCGTCGCGGTGCGCGTGCGGTAGCCCGCCCGGGCGAGCGCCTGCTCGCTGCCGACGCGGATCGACGCGTCGTCATCGATGACGAGGATGTTCGCCTCGGCCGGCATCAGGCGGTCCCCGCCGCGGACGTGCAGGCGACGAAGGGGTCATCTCCCCTCGGCTTTTACGAACTGCTGCGTCTTTCGTCAAGGAATGGGCTCGGGGTCTATAATGCCCCCATGGTGCGTCCCGGGCCGTGGTGGCTCGTCGCCGTCGGGCTCCTCGTCGCGCTCTCCGGCTGCGGCCTGGAGCGCGAGCGCGCCCGGCGGGCCCTGAGGGACGAGAGCCCGGCGGTGCGCGCCGAGGGGGCGCGGCGCCTCGGCGCGCTGCGGGCCTCCGAGGCGGTCGACGCCCTCGTCGGGCTGCTCGGCGATCCGTCGCCGCGGGTGCGGCGCGCGGCGACGGCGGCGCTCGGGGCGATCGGTGATCGACGCGCCCTGCCGGCGCTGGTGGGGCGGCTGCGCGACCAGGACACCGAGGTCCGGCTGGCGGTGGTGCGCATCCTCGGCGACCTGGGTCCGCGGGTGAAGCCGGAGCAGGCGTGTGCCCACGGTCGCTGTCCCGAGGCGGTGGAGGCCCTGCTCGACGCGCTGGACGACCCGGCGCAGGTGGTGCGCCGCGCCGCCGGCTTCGCCCTCGCCGACGTCGGCTTCGAGCGCCGCGCGCAGGTGCGGGCCCTCGCGCTGCGCCGCCGGCTGCAGCTCACGACGCGCCTGCAGCACCCGAACCCGTCGCTGCGACGGCGGGCCGCCGAGGACCCCGGGCGCATGGAGGACCCGGCCGCGGTCGACGCGCTCCGGCGGGCGCTCGCCGACCCCGACCTGGAGGTGGCGCGTGAGGCGGGGCGGGCCCTCGGCCGCGTCGGCGCGCCCGCGGCCGCCGCGTTGCTCGCTGCGGCCGACGGCGAGGCCACGCGGGACGCGGCGGCGGTGGGGCTGGTGGCCCTGGCCGCCGCCGGCGAGCCGCGCGCGGCGGCCCGGCTGGGCGCGCTCCTGGGCCATCAGGATCCGGCCGTGCGACGGGCCGCGGCCGTGGCGGCAGGTCGCCTCGGGACGCGCCGCGCTCCGCTCCAGG
>JACRCY010000605.1 GCA_016218785.1 Deltaproteobacteria bacterium | reverse complement strand
GTCGCGCCGGCGCCCGCCGCCCCCGAGGCGCCGGCGGCCCCCACCGCGACCGAGGTCGTGGTCGAGCCCGTGACCGCGGCCGACGCCGCGCTGGCTCCCGTCCTGCTGGAGCGGCCGACCGCGCCGCCGTCGGAGCCTCCTCCCGCGGCGCCCGCCGCCGCCCCGCCGGCGGGCGAGGAGGGGGGCACGCTCGTCCAGGTGGAGCTCTCGCTCTCCGGGCGCATCGCGGCCGTCACGACGCCCGACGCGCCCGCCGCCTCGCCCGCGGGGCAGGCCCTCACCCAGGCCATTCGCGCCCTCCGCGAGGTGGGCACCCCCGAGGACGTGGCCGGGGCGCTCCTGGACTACTTCGGCAGCTTCTGCGCGCGCACCGCGTTCTTCACGGTGCGCAAGGGGCGCCTGCGGTGCGACCAGGCCCGGGGCCCGGACGTCACCGCGGCGGTCCCGGACTTCGACGCCTCCGTCGACGACCCCTCGGTGTTCCGCGACGTCATCGCCAGCCGCTTCCCCTACCGCGGCCCGCTCGGGGAGAGCCCCGCGGCCACCGCGCTGCTCGAGGGGCTCCTGCCCCCGGGCGACGAGGACGTCGTGCTCGTCCCGGTCGCCGTGCGGCACCGCGTGGTGAGCCTCGCCTACGGCGACCGCCTCACCGGCGAGCCGAGCGAGGCCGGCATGACGCGGGTCGCGCTGGAGGCGGGGATCGCCTACGAGCGCCTCATCGCGTCGCGCAAGGGGTCGGGCGCCAAGGGCTAGACGAGGTAGATCTCCGGCTTGCTCTGCCGGGTCTCCCCCGACAGGAGCGCGTCGGCGGCGCTCTCGCGTCGGTCGGCCTCGCGCTTGACGGCGTCCCACAGCTCCGGGTGCCTGGCCACCAGCTCGTAGAAGGACGCCGGGGGCAGCTCCACGATCTCGCAGTCACGCGTGGCGGTGACGGTGGCGACGGGCGGTGCCCCGCCCCGCAGCAGCGACATCTCGCCGAAGTAGCTCCCCTCCTGGAGCTGCGCGACCACCACGGACGTGCCGTCCGGGCGCTTGCGGGTCACCTCCACCTCGCCCAGCAGGATGAGGTAGAGGCCGCCACGGCGCCCCCCCTCGACCACGATCTCCGCCTTGGCCGCGTACCGGCGGCCGCGCAGCCGACCGGCGATGACCGCGCGCTCTTCGGGCGTGAGGGGGACGAAGAAGGGCGCGGTCGCGATGAGCGTCTCGATGAGCCGCTCGCGGTAGAAGCGCCAGACGGTGCGGCCCACGTCCGGGAAGCGGGCGACCAGGCCGTCGAGGAGCGCCTTCGAGACCTCGAACAGCTCCACCTCGTCGATGGCCTCGATCGACGCGTGGCGCAGGCTGTCGGAGAGGAGCGCGAACTCGCCGAAGAAGGCGCCCGGCCCGAGCCGGGCCACCTCGACGGGGGGCCCGCTCCGCTGGTTCTTCAGCACGCGCACGTGGCCGCCGATGATGATGTAGAACGCGTCCCCGTGCTCCCCCTCGCACAGGACCATCGTGCCGGCCGGCGCGTGGCGCACGGGCACGGTCTGGATGAACTGCACGAACGCGTCCCGCGGCAGCGCCGACAGCAGCGGCACCGGCACCACGTTCCCCGAGTCGCGCTGCGGCATCGGCGTGCCGAGGGCCGCCAGCACCTTGCTCTCCTCGAGGCTGAAGGGGTCCAACTCGTCGTCCGGCGGGGCGTCGTCCACCTCGAGGAGGTCGCTCTCGCTGAGCCTGATGGCGGGCCGCGCCAGCACCGTCTGGGCCTCGTTGACGACCTGCGAGCGGATGGCGCCGCTCGGGAGCGAGTCGTCGTGCGCCGGCATCATGCCGAGGGGCACCCATCCTCCCGGACGCGTGCCGATCTCGCTCTCGAGGACCCCGTGAGGCGCGGCGGCCCGGTCCGGGCCGAAGACGTCCGGCGGCACGCGCTCGGGGTCGAACGTCGGGACCAACGCCGCGTCCGTCCCGGGGGGCGGCGGCAGCGCCTCGGGCTCCCCCGGAGCCGGCGTCGGCGCGAAGCTGTCGAACGCGCGGCCGGCCACGCCATCGACGTGGCCGCGCACCTCGTCGAGCGCGTCGTCCGACGTGTCCTCGCTGTCGTCGACGTACTCCCGGGAGAGGTCGGGGTCGGCGAGCGGCGCGGGCACCGCGACCCAGCGACCGTCGACCTCCTGGATGCGGATGGTGCCGGTCTGCTGGCGCGCGCCCTGCTCCTGCGCCAGCTCGGCGAGGAGCGCCTGCGTCTCGCTGTGGGCCGGGTCGATCTCCAGGATCCCCTTGCACACCGCCATGGCCTGGACCATGCGGCCGCTCTGGGCGTAGGCCACCGCCACGTTGCGGTACATGTCGATGGCCTCGGCGCTGCGGCCCAGCTCGCGCAGGACGAAGGCGAGCTTCAGGCGCAGGACCAGGTTGCCGGGGTCCTCGCGGAGCGCGCGAGCGTACTCCTTGAGGAGCCGCCGGAGGCGTCGCGGGGATAGCGGTCCGATGCCGGTTTCGTCCATGGGTACCGCCTCACAGGCTTCGGGCTCTCCCCCGGGAGCCCGGCTACTCCTTCGGCACCAGGGGGACTGGGATCTCGACCCGCACCGGCTCACCGCCGTAGGGCGGGAACCTCCAGCCGCGCACCGCGGCTGCCATGCAGGAGGTCATGTTCTCGTCGACGGACGGGGCGATGCGCACGTCGCGCGGCACGCCGTTGTTGCCGACGGAAAAACCGAGGTTGAGGCGCACCTGAGCGCCCCGCAGGTCCGCGTTGCGCTTGAGCGCGCGCTCGTAGCACTGCTGGAAGGCGCCGCGGTTCTGGCGCACCACCTTCACCACCGCAGCGGCTGACAGATCGCCGCCGCCGCCGGCCGCCACCTGCTTCTGCGGCCGCCCCACCAGCCGGAGCAGCTCCGGATCGTCGAGGCGAATCGTCTCCGGCCGCTGCAGGGCCTGGTTCAGCGCCGCCCGGAGCTGCTTGTTCTTCTCCTTCAGCTCGTCGGCCTCGCTCCTGCAGTCGCGCGCTTCGGAGCGCGCCTGGTTCAGCTCGGTCTCGTCCGGGCGCCGCGTGAGCCCGAAGATGAGCGCTCCCACCAGGGCCAGCACCAGCACCACGATGACGATCTTGACCGTGGTCGACATTCGGGATCCGTTCGGCAGAGTCGAGCCTCGCCACCGTCCGAGGCCGCACGCGCACCTGCTTCGCTCCTTACCTCAAGAAGGATCATCATCGCGCGAACGGCGCAGGGGCGCAAGCGCGGCGCTCGTGCGCGACCGTGGCGATCGCCCCGGCGCGGCGCTCGCCGTGATCCCCGGGGGGGTGCCGCCCCCCTGCGCTGGCCGGACTTCCGCCAGCGGTGCCTACTGAGCGGCCGCCTTGGCCTCGATCTCCGGAGCCGCCCCACCCTTCCCGGGCCGGGTCTGCTCGAGGGCGTTCGTGACGTAGGCGCGCAGCTTCTCGACGGTGCGCGGGTCGTCGGCCACGAACTTGAGCAGCTGCCGCTCCTTCGAGCCGCCGATCTGGAGCAGCCCCTCGACCACCGCGATCATGGGCCCCGGGTCCGCCGCGAAGGCCGGATCGGCGCGGTAGGTCGTGAGGTAGTCGCGCATCGGCGGGATGGCCACCCGGGCCTTGGCGCGCGTGGCCGCCACCGCGATCTCACGGACCGCGACGAGGGACGTCTCCGGGTCCATCAGGTGATCGATGAGCAGCCCGAGCCCCTCGTTCGTCTCCAGGGCGGCGAGGGCGCGCGCCAGGATCTCCAGCCCGCGGGGCTTCGACCCCTCGGCGTAGTCGTACCGGACCCGGAGCGCCTTGACGAGATCCTCGAGCACGCCCCGATCCTTGCGGTTGACGAGGGCGTCGCCGGCGCGGTTGTAGAGCTCGCGCGGGATCCCCTCCTTGGTGACGACCTTGAGCAGCTCGCGGCTCACCTCGGAGCCCGGCATGCGCGAGAGCGCGTCCACGGCGAACACCTTGACCGCCACGAAGCGGCGATCCGGGTCCCACACGATGCGGCGCAGCACCGCCGCCAGCGACTCCGCGGGCTCCAGCCGAGCGCCGGCGGCCGGCTGGAAGCCGTCGGCGTCGAAGGTCGCGCCGATCACCGCCACGCCCGCCTTGCCGGACCAGACCTTGGTGCCGCTCGCGACGTCGATCACGACGATCTCGCCGTTCGACGCGGCGAAGCCGATGGTCTTGCCGAGGTGCTCCGACGCGGCGACGTCGCCGCGCGGGTGGGCGTGGGCCCAGCGCAGCTGG
>JACRCY010000615.1 GCA_016218785.1 Deltaproteobacteria bacterium | reverse complement strand
GTACCCCAACGGGGCGTACATCCCCTACTGGCCCTACGGCGGGTTCATGGGCCGCTCCGGGGATGTCAGCGACGACAACCCGTTCTACTCAACGGACGCCACTCACGCCTGGCGACGGCCGGGGCCATCTGTTCGACGGTCCCCGCCTACCTCCAGCGCCACTTCGTGGGGGCGACGGTGTCCCGCAAGGACTACGGCACGACCGTGACCTGCAACGGGGCGAAGGCGCTCAGGGACGCCGTCGAGAGCGAGTGCAACAGCGGCCAGGGCTTCTGGACCTCCCTGGGTGCCGGCATCGCCTGCACGTTCTGTGACCTCGACACCAACGTGTGCGACGACGCGGGCCGCCAGGCGGCGTGGTGCTTCAGCAGCAACAACTGCGAGAAGGGCGGCAGCACCTATAGCTGCCCCTCGGTGAGCTCCGTCACCATCAGCCCGGACCGGGTCGGAAGCTGGCAGGGCGCGGTAGGCAGCATCTGGGCCGCCCAGAACAACACCCTCTCCTGGAACCAGGGCGGCAGCCAGTACGGTTGCTGGTTCTAGGGTAGTCGCTACACTCCCTTCTCGTGCCCCCCCCACAGCCAGACCGCAAGGGCCGCCGGGTCCTCACGGCCCTGCTCGTGGCCGCCGTCTGCGGCCTGCTCGTGTGGATCTTCCTCCGCCAGGACCAGGCCCAGCAGCGGCCCGGCCCGAAGCCCCAGCCACAGGAGCAGGCCAAGGTCACCTACGGCGCCCCCACCCGCACCCCCAAGGCGCGGCCGTCGCGAGCGTTCAACCCCGACCGGCTGCCGCCCGCGAGCGAGAACGAGCCGGCGCCCGTCATCGACGAGGTGACCCTCGAGAAGCAGGAGGTCTGCGAGGGCGAGGAGAACCTCGTCAGCGTCAAGGCCCACACGGTCAACGACACCGACGAGTTCCTCCACTACACCATCTCGGCCGGGACCGGCCAGCAGGTCCCGCTCAAGGTCTTCAGCGCCGGCCGGGAGGAGGCCAGCACGAGCTTCGTCATGGTCTTCGGCCGGAACAACGTGGCGACCACGGTCCCGGTGCCCGCGTACACCGTCAAGAGCTGCCAGGCCCCGCGCATGGTCGCCGTGAACTACCGCCTCAACCCCAACACCTTCGCCGAGTTCGACTTCTGGGTGGGGATCACGGACTTCGGGGTCAAGCGGGACCAGTACGCGCCGCCGTTCCGGCCCCAGAGCTACGTCTGGGACTTCGGCGACGGCACCACCGAGACGACCACGGTGCCGCGCGTCACCCACAGCTACGAGGAACGGGCGCAGGACACGCTCTACACCCAGTTCCTGATCAGCGCCACGGTCGTGGCCGCGGGCGGCGACAAGCTCGTCGGGCGCACCTCGCTCCAGCTCATGAACCACGTGTTCGAGGAGCTGGTCGTGGCCAAGACGCTCCGCCTGCTGGTGTCGCTGAACCCCCGGTTCCCCACCATGTCGCCCGGGAACAGCATGGAGCAGGGGGTTCGCATCTGGCACACGCGGCCCGACCCCGTCACCATCAAGAAGATCAGGATCGTGACGCACTGGGAGCCGCGGCAGAAGGGGATCGAGAAGGACACTGGCGAGGAGGCGGGGAGCGTCGAGCGGATCCTGGGCCAGAAGGAGATCCCGCCGGGGCGGGGCGTCGAGACCGTGGTGAGCCATTTCCAGCCGCCCGAGGGCCCGCACTGGATCTCGATGGACTACTTCCTGGAGGGCGTGACCGTGGAGGGCTGGCC
Source organism: Deltaproteobacteria bacterium (assembly GCA_016218785.1). Taxonomy (GTDB): domain Bacteria; phylum Myxococcota_A; class Polyangia; order JACRCY01; family JACRCY01; genus JACRCY01. Next base: position 14,368 of record JACRCY010000615.1, on the reverse strand, counting down.
GGCGCTGGGGAACTTCTCGGTGATGATGCCGCCGCGCGCGCCCACGGCGGAGCGGAACATACCCGAGACCGACCCGGTGAAGGTGGCCAAGATCCTGGAGGCGCAGCGGATCCTCGGCAAGGAGCTGGTGACCGACGAGGACCTCTGGCGCCTGGAGCGCGAGGGCCAGTTCGCCGACCTGAAGGTCGACCCGAACGCCAAGGTCCGCACGACCGGCTCCCCCGAGGGGGTGGTCAGGCCGTTCGTCGGCCCGACGAAGAAACAGTAGGCGGGGCGCGCGGGGCTAGTCGAACGGGTAGGGGGCGTAGACCCCCTCGGCCCACAACCGCGCCGAGTGCAGGACGTGGAACGGGTGGAGCGGATCCTCGTTCATCTCGAGGCAGACGGTCACGTAGTAGTCGAGCATGCTGCCCTCGACGACGAGGGCGCCCGTGAACCCCGTCTCGATGGTCTCGTCGGGGGTGCACCCGGTCTCGCTCGGGCTGCAGCCGACGTAGAGGCGGACGGTCCAGCCGGCGGGGAGGTCGGTGAGGTCGAGCTTGAAGGGCGCCACGGGCTCGGGGCTCGCCGGCGCCTGCCAGTTGACGATCACGCGCTGCGGGGTGCCGCTCCCCGCGAACGCGACGTTCGCCGCCTCGCAGTACAGGTTGGGCCAGAGCGCGCGGCCCGAGGTGGTCGCCGCGCTCCCGGCGCCGTTGACGGTCATCTTCGCGCCACCGGAGCAGTACGCTGCCAGCGTGCCGCCGTCCGTCTGGACGCGGCCATCGGTGGCGTGGCCGCCGTCGCCTTCGCGATCGAGGGGCGCCGGCCGGCCGCCGCAGCCGCAGAGGAGCGCAACGAGGAGCAGCGATGAGCGCATGAAACCCCCTTCGGGCCAGGCCGATTGTACGCCCCTCGGGGACGGGATCCCACCCGGCAATCACGCCGGCCAGGGGCGAGCGGGCGCGGCCCGCCCCCCGGGCGGCCGAGCGAGATCCTGCCGGGCTACGGCGGGCGCCCCTCGCCGGGTCCCGGCGGCCGCGGCAGCACGCGGTAGAGACCGAGCCTGAGCGTCGGCGCGTCGCCGTAGTAGTCGAGCCAGACGTTGCCGTGGTTGACGACCTCCTCCTCGAGCACCGGATCGAGGCGGAAGTCGCGGCGCATGCGCGCACATGCCGGTTGCAGGTTGTCGCCCCGCGGGCGGCCGGCGCCGGCCTGGAACGCCGCGTAGCAGCGCATCCCCTGGTAGAAGAAGGCCGGCGCGCCGTAGTCGGGGTGATCCACCCAGTCCCGCACCGTGGCCATGGTGGCCCGGCCGACCGGCGGACGGACCAGGTAGTCGGGGAAGTGGTCATGGGTCGAGGCGGCGCTGCCGGCGTCCCCGCCGCGGTCCACCCGCCCCTGGCGGATCAGCGTGTGGCGGGAGGTCGGCAGCTCACCAAGGGCGCGCCGGAGGAACCGCTCCTCGGTCTGCTCGTTGGTGGGCCTCCAGAGCACCAGCGCCGTGGGGATCGCCGCGCCCGCGACGGCGGCGCACAGGAGCACCCGGGTGGAACGGAAGCGCGCCCAGACCCAGGCGAGGCCGTCGGCCGCCAGAATGGTGGCGAAGAGGGCGGCGGGCACGTGGACCCGCGCCAGGTTGGCGCGGCACAGGTCGACCTGGTAGGCGGCGCACGCCACGGCCGCCATCAGCGCCAGGGCGAGGCGCGCGCGGCGCGAGCCGGCGTCGGGCCGAGCGAGCGCCAGGGCGGCGAGCGCCGTCAGCGCCACGGGGTAGAGCGCCGGGCGCAGCACTGCGTTCATGGTCACCATCGCGGCGGGGAGGTCGACGAAGCGGCTCAGGCTCAGGCCCGGCAGGCTGCCCCGCTCGCCGAGGGTGTCCACGGCCAGCGCCACGTGGAGCGCGTGTGGCACCAGCAGCACCGCGGCCGCCGCGAGGGCACCCCACAGCGCGCGGTCGCGCGCCACCCGCCCCCGCGACTCCAGCCCGGCCGTGGCCAGCGCCACCAGGAGCGGCGCGAGGAGCAGCATCTCGGGGCGCGCGGCCGTCGCGAGAGCGAGGAGCCCCAGCGCCCCGATCATGGGGAGGCGGCGCCCCTCGGCGAGGTACTCCTCCCACAGCACCAGGCCCCCCAGGAGCCACCACAGGCAGGGCACGTTGTTCGCATCGGAGTTGTCGTTGCGGATGAAGAGGGGCACCACGGCCACCAGCACCGCCGCGATGGACGCGGCGCGCCGATCCCCGAGCCAGCGGAGCGCCACGGTGGCCGTGAGGGGGAGGGTGAGCACCCCGACGACGGAGTTGACCCACATCAGCGAGCGGTGGTCGTGCGGCAGGAACGCGAACAAGGCGTGGTAGAGCGCCTGCGAGCCGACGCCGTAGTGCGAGCCGCCCGCGAGATCGAGCGCCTGCTCCGTCAGCAGGTAGCCGATGTACACGGTCGCGATCCACAGCGGGGCCACGAGGAGGCGGAGCGCCGCGCCGCCGACCACGGCGCCGCCGACGACCCAGCGGAACCCGTCGCGCTCGGCCGACCACAGCCGCCACGCCCGCAGGTAGGCGCGCGGCAGCCAGAGCAGCGATGCGCCCAGCAGCAGCACGACCACGGCGCACGCCGCGTTGGACATGACCGACCCGAGCGCGGCCATCGCGGCCCCGCCCCTCAGGCCCGGCGACGGCGCCGGGAGAGCACCAGCCACGCGCCGCCGAACCCCACCGCCATGCCGACGACCAGCAGCGCGAAGGAGCGCGGCGAGCGAAAGACCGGGAGGAGCGCGGCGCCGTTCGACTGCGATTGGGGCAGCGGGTCGAAGAGATCCAGCGACCGGGCCGCGCCGCGCTGCGCGGCCTTCAGCTCGGCGAGCATGGCGCGGACGCGGGCGTGCTTCGACTCGATCACGGGCACGCCCTGGGAGTGGAGCCTGGCGACCATCGACAGGTAGGTCTCGATGTCGGCGACGGCCCGCGCCGGGTCGACGCGCTGGAGGATCTCGGCGCGGCAGTAGTACACGTCGGGATCGTTCGTCGCGAGGGGGATCGCCTGCTCGATGAGCTTCTCGGCCTCCGCCTGGTGTCCGAGCCGGAAGTGGCTCACGGCGAGGTAGACGTAGACCCGCGGCTCGAAGTCGTACGCGGGGCGCGTGCGCTCGAGGTACTTGAGCGCGGTCCGGTAGAGCTCGGCCTTGGCCGCGCGCGTCGGGGCCGACTGGTGCCCGTGGTAATGGGCCGTGACCCCCGCCACGAACTGCAACAGCGTGTCGCCAGGGGCGGCCTCGGCCGCGGCCGTGGCGCGCCCCACCGCCACGCCGTCGGGGCTGCCGCTGGCGACGCTGGCCACCACCATCCCGAGGACCCCGTTGTGGGGGGTCTTGCGGGCCAGCTCCAGGAACGCCGCGCGAGCCTCCGCGTAGCGCCGCGCGTTGAACAGCCTCACCCCGGCGAGGAAGGCGTCGGCCTCCTCGGTGGAGAAGGCCGGCGACGGCATGGTCGGCGCCGTGGGCACCGCCGGCGGCGTACCCAGGCCGGGCGCCTCGGCCGAGAGCCAACGCCACGGCCCCTCGCGCTCGCGGATTCGCGCCGTCACGCCCTCGACGAGCGCGGGCGCCGCCGGGCCGTGCGGGACGATGGCGAACTTGGCGGTCCGGGCCACGGCGCCGGCGTCCGCGGACACGTGCCGCAACTCGAGCACGGTCGCCGCGCCCGCCGCGCACTCGTAGCGTGCCTGGACCACGGTGCGGTCGATGGTGGCGCCGCGGAAGTGGCACCCGGCCACCGGCTCGCCGCCCAGCATCTGCACCACCAGCGGCTCCGTGCCCGGCGGGATCACCTTGACGAAACCGGCCTCGGCGTGCGCCGTGCCGGCCGGCAGCAGCGTCGCGCACGCCATTGCCAATTCCGCGACAACGCGAAAGCCGCGCATCGAGCCCCGCCGCTTGAGCCGTACCTCCACCCCGAGGATACCAGCAGGGCAGGTCCTGGTCCATGAGTCCGCTCTTCCGCTCATCCGCTCTTCCGCTCTTCCGGGTGCGGTTCCGTGGCGCTCCGCACCACGGCGGAACCACGCCCGCCCTGCACCGTCGCGCCGGAGGGCGAGAAGGGTCCACTTGCATGCGAGCAGGCGGTCGCGCTACTCATGGGGCGGGCCGTACCCTGAGCGGGACCGCCCTTCTGCGAGTACCGGGTGAGGAGGAGCGATGGCGAGCGCTAGGAAGAAAGCGAGCACCGACGGCACGGCCACACCGAAGCGGGCCCCGCGCCGCAAGCAGGCCGCACCGGGATCGCGCGGCCTGGCCGCGGTCGAGCTCGCCCTCGGAACCCCGCCGGCGGCGGTCGAGGCGCTCGGCCGCGACATCGCGGCCGACGGCGGCGCGGTGCTCGGCGTCTACCGCGACCCGGTCGGCGGTCACTGGCCGGTCCTGGCCGGGCTCCCGCTCGAGAAGGTGGTGCCGACGCCCTTCCAACGCGACCTCTCCGAGGCCCACGTGAAGCGCTTGACCGCCGTCGTGGACAGGCTGGGGCGCTTCCTCGACCCGGTCATCGCGGTGCGGCAGGACGACGGCACCTACTGGACCCCCAACGGCCACCACCGGACCGCGGCGGTCCGCGCCCTCGGCGGCCGCGCCATCGTGGCGCTGGTGCTGCCCGACCGGGAGGTCGCCTACCAGATCCTGGCGCTGAACACCGAAAAGGCGCACAACCTCCGCGAGAAGTCGCTCGAGGTCGTGCGCATGGCGCGCGAGATCGCGGCGCGCGATCCGCGGCCCGAGCACGAGTTCGCCCTCGAGTTCGAGGAGCCGCCCTTCCTGACGCTCGGGCTCTGCTACGAGCGGCGGCCGCGCTTCTCCGGGGGCGCCTACCACCCCGTGCTCAAGCGCTGCGACGCCTTCCTCGAGGAGCAGCTGCCGGCGGCCCTGGAGATCCGCGCGGCGCGGGCGGCGCGCCTGCTCGAGGTCGACGACGCCGTGGGCGCGGCGGTGCAGAAGCTCCGGGAGCGCGGCTTCGACAGCCCCTACCTGCGGTCCTTCGTGGTCGCGCGCTGCAACCCGCTCCGGTTCCAGCAGGGCGGGGCCGGGGCCGGCGGCGGGCCCGACGTCGACGCGACAGTCGCCAAGATGCTCGACGCCGCCAGGAAGTTCGACCCGGCCAAGGTCAAGCCCGAGCACCTCGCGCAGGCCGGCGGCCCGCCGGAGGCGGCCGAGTAGGCGCACCGCCAACGCGCCGCCACCCGGCCCCGCAGCCCCGCCGCCCCCCGCTCGCCGCGGTCAGTCGGCCGGCGCGTCGTCGGCGGTGTCGTCGGGCACACCCGCGTCGCGCCGTCGGGCGACGCTTGATCCATACACCAGAAGGAGCCAGAATGGTGTATCCGCACGGAGGCCGCATGGGACGCACGAACGTCGTGCTCGACGACCGGCTGGTGAGTCGGGCGATGAAGATCACGGGGAGCAGGAGCAAGCGGGCGTTGATCGACCTGGCGCTCCGACGGCTCGTGGCCCAGGCGGACCTCTACCGAGCGCTCCTTGCGCTCAAGGGCCGGGCGCCCTGGGTCGGTGATCTCGACGCGTGGCGGCGGGGCAGGGAGTGATCGTCGTCGACAGCTCCGTCTGGGCGGCACACTTCAACGGTGACGCCCGCGCCCAGGTCGCGCGCCTGGACCAGGCGCTCCGGGCTGGCGAGGCGCTCGCCATCCTCCCGATCATCCTCACTGAGGTGCTCCAGGGGTTCCGCACCGAGGCCGGCTTCCGCTCGGCCGAGGTGCTCATGCGGCAGCTCTCCATGCTGGAGCCGACGGTCGAGCAGCATGTCGAGGCCGCGCGACTCTTCCGGCAGCTGCGCCAGAAGGGGGTCACCGTGCGTGGCGCGATCGACTGCGTCATCGCGGCGGTGTGCATCGCGACCGGGGCCCGCCTGCTCACGCTCGATCAGGACTTCCGGCTGATTGCCCGGCACACGTCGCTGCAGCTGGAGGCGTGAGGCCCCTCCGCCGGTACCGTGGCGGCCGTCGCGGCGCGCGCTCAGTCGCAGTCGTCGTCGTCGAAGGGCGACGGGGGCGGGGGTGGCGACGGCGGCGACGAACGTGCTGCTGCGGGCGCGTGGCCTCATGATCCTCTCCTCCGGATGCGGGTCCCGCGGTCGCGGGCTTGCCGCGCGACCGGGAGCCGGCCCATCTCTTCTACCTCGACACGGTGAGCTGGTAGCCGCTCGCCGCGCCTATCCGGCCACGGGCGCGCCGCAGTGGTTGCAGAACTTCGCGCCCGGTGTGACCGCCTGCTGGCACTTGGCGCAGGTCGCGGCGACGGGGGCCAGGGGCGCGCCGCACTCGGGGCAGAACTTGCCGCTGCCGGGCTTGCCGCACTGCGGGCACGGGCGCGGGCGCTCAGGACCGCTGACGCTGGCGATGGCCTGCTGCATCATGCCGGGGATCTGGGCGCCGGCGCCGATACCGACGCCCATGCCCATCGCCGCGCCGGCGAGGCCCGGGTTCTGGGCCGCGTCGCCGATGGCGTTCGCGGCGCGGAAGGCGGCCAGGGCGCCGAGGTTGTGCGCCTCCTGGCCGACCATGTGCAGCTCCGCACGCTTCTCGTAGATGTCCCCCTCGACGTCGATCTTGCGGCCTGCCAGCTTGTTGAGCTTGGCGGTGATCTCCGGCGGCGGCGTGATCCCCTGCACCAGGAAGTCCTCGAGCACGAGCCCGAGGCGGTCGAAGTCCTCCGCCAGCCGCGCCCGGGACGCCACCGACAGCTCGTTGTAGCGGTGGGCCACGCCGATGACGCTCTGGACGGTCTCGACGAGCAGGTTGCTGAGGCGCGTGACCACGACGTCGCGGAGGTAGTCCTCGATCACCTTGGCGTTGAAGGTCGCGCGCGTGCCGACGAAGCGGTGCAGCAGCAGGTCGGGGCGCGCCACGCGGTAGGTCATGACGCCGAAGGCCCTGAGGTCGATGACGCCGAGGCGCTGGTCCTCGAAGGCGATGGGCGCGGTGGTCCCCCACTTCACGCCCAGTTGCGACTGCAGCGCGATGTAGTAGACCTCGGCCTTGAACGGCGTGTTCCCCTTGTACAGGGCCCAGTTGTAGATGGAGCCGAGGATGGGGAGGTTCTGGGTCGAGAGCGTGTAGCGGCCCGGGCCGAACACGTCGAGGGTGCGGCCGTCGCGGCAGAAGACGGCCGCCTGGCTCTCGCGCACGATGAGGGCGGAGCCGAGGACGAGATCGGCGTCGCCGCTCGCCGGGAAGCGGCTGCAGAGCACCTGGCCGGTGTCGTCGAGACACTGGACAACGTCGAAGAGCATCGTTCACTCCTTGGGCGGGCGGCCCGTCGGGGGCGTGTGCTCGGGCCACCCGACCCGCTCCGGGTTGCGCAGCAGCTCCTCGCGCTGCCGCAGCCGCTGGTGCAGCGTGGCGAGGCGTTCGTCGAGCATGGCGAGGGCGGCGCCGAGGTCGGCGGCCGGGGGAGCGGCGGCGTCGACCACCGCGCCCACCGCCCGCACGAGACCGTCGACGTCGGCCTCCATGGCGTCGTCGAACTGGAGCACCAGCGACAGGCGCCGCTCGTCCTCGGCGAGCGCCTCCCCGTCGGTGCGGAGCCCCCAGCAGCCGCTGCGGGCGTGGGCGAGGTCCTCGGCCACGCCGCCGAGCTCGTCGGCGCGCCGCGTGATCTCGGCGAGCTGCTGGAGGCGGGCCGGCGGCAGCTCGCGTCGGGCGGCGTCGGCGCAGAGACGCCGCAGCCAGCCGCCCGCGTCCTCGAGCGCTCGCGCCAGGTGCTCGCGCAGGGCCCGGTCGTCGCCGCGTTGCCGATCGCCCACCACGTAACGGTCGAGAATGCCCATGCCCTCCTCCTCCCCCGGTTTCGCCTACAGCGGCACGATCGGGCTGCCGCAGTAGGCGCACGCGACGGTCCCCGACGCGGGATCGAGCGGGCCGCCGCAGGTGCGGCAGTGCACGCGCGAGTCGGCCATGGCCGCCAGGGTCGAGATCGTCATCTGCGGCGTCCGGCCGGCCGTGGGCGCCTGGCCCGCGGCGGCCTGCGCCGTCTGCAGCGCGGTCAGCGCGTCGAGCCGCTCGCGCAGGATGCCGGTGAGCCGCTCGCCGTACGCCTCGAGCTGGCTCGACTCGCGCTCCGCCTCGTCGGCGATCGCGTCGGCCTCGCGCTCCCCTTGGGTGGCCTCGAGCGCGTCGAGGCTGCGGCTGAGCTGCCGCGCCTCGTTCTCGACCTTCTCGAGCGTCTCGCGGTGCCGGGTGCAGATGGAGACGAGGTCGCTCGCGGCGGTCGCGTACTCCTGCGCGCTGAAGTTGAAGAGGGCGCGCTGCTGCCGGGCGTCCATGGCGTCGCGCGCCAGCCTGCTCTCGCGCTGGAGGGTCTGCCGGAACTCGGCGAAGCGGGCGCGTGCGCGGTGGAGCTTGGGCACGGTGCGCGCCTTCCGCACGAGCGCGCCGACGATGCTCAGGCCGAAGACCAGGACCGGGATGCCGACGCCCAGGATGACGCCGAGGTGCTGGATGATCCACGGCGGCCGGTGGGGCTGGTACGACGGCACCCGCACGGTGACCGGCCGGGGCGTCACCACCGGGCGCGTCACGGGCGCGGTGCGCACCACGGCTCGCGGGGGCGTCGGCCGCCGCTGCCCCGTCGGCGCCGGTCGCTTCGCCGGCGGCGTCTGCGCGAGCGCCGTCGCGCCAGCGAGCGCGAGCGCCGCCACCATGACCACCACCCACAGCCGCCTGCGGGTCATTCACCCTCCGTGCTCGGACCCCAACGGTACCACATCTGCGGGTCCAGGTGACGGGCGCTCCCGGAGCCTACAGCGCGGTGCCGTCCGCGAAGTCGGACCTGGTGGCGGTGAGCACCTGCTGGACCCCGGCGGGAGTCGAGAAGATGACGCCCAGCTCCCGGTTGTAGGTCATCGACCCCGTGGTGAAGTTGATCGACCCGACGTAGGCCGTGGCGCCGTCGACTACGATCGACTTCGCATGGATGTAGGGGTTCGATAGCTTCACCAGCTGCGCGCCCGCGGCCTTGAGCTGGGTCCGCGCTGCGGTCTCGTCCGCCGACGGCGCGTCGTCGGCGAGGACGATCTTCACGCTGATGCCGCTGCCGGCGGCGTTGGCGAGGCGGCCGACGATCGCGGCGTCGCTCAAGGCCTCGGCCTCCACCTCGATGGTGCTGCTGGCGGAGGCGATGAGCCCGACCAGCCGGTCGCGGGCGTTGACGGGCGCCACCAGCAGCTTGCCGCTGGGAGTGATGGACGTGCCGGCGAAGTCCGCCTGGAAGATCGCCTCGGCCTCGGCCACGTCGTCCGGATCCGTGTCGATGGCGATGAACTCGCGGTTGCCGTCGAGCCCGCTGTCCGTCGCGTTCATCGTCATGATCCAGGCGGCCTGGCCGTCGATGATGGCGCACTTCGTGTGGGTCAGGCTGAAGCTGGACGGCGCCCAGTGGACGGCGATGCCGGCCGACTGCAGCCGCGAGTAGGCGCTCGCGTTGGAGTCGCCGCCCGTCGGGAAGTTCTGGTTGAGGATGACCTTCACCGCGCGCCCCGCGTTCTTGGCCGCGATGAGCGCGTCGATGATCCTGTCGGCGGTGAGCAGGTACATCGTCATGTGGACCGAGGTCGTCGCGTTCCGGATCGCGTCGACGAGCCCGTCGCCGTTGTCGCTCGGCTCGACGATGACGGTCACGCTGGTGGTCGGGGGGGGCGCGTCCGTCTGCGTCGGCGCGGTGTCGACCGGGCCGGCGTCGGTGAGCGGGACGCAGGTGTCGGTCGCCTCGTCGCAGCGCCAACCCGAGTCGCAGCCGCCGTTGCACGGGGTCACCGCGGGGCACGTGCCCGAGGACGGGATGCAGTTGCGGCCGCCGCCGGTGACTGCGGCGCAGACGAAGCCGCCGGGGCAGGAGGCGGCGCTGCAGTCGATGCCGCAGGCCGGGCCGCTGCCCATCTCGAGACAACGGTTGGCGCCCCCGCCGCAGTCGGCGTCGCCGCCGCACTGAAGGCACAGGAACGGGGGGAGCCTCGTCGAGCCGCCGCCACAGGCAGCGGCGCCACAGAGCAGAGCTGCGGTGAGCAGGAGCAGGCGGAAGCGGGCGGGCGTCACGAGGCCTCGCGGAGCCGGGAGCACGATCGTCCTAGCCTAGCACACCCGCCACGCCCTGAGACCCCGCACCCCCCGGGGTCGGGCGCCTCCCGCCGCGCCCGGCCCCGGGCGGCTCCGGCCCACGGCTCCGGCTCACGTTGAGCGCGCTGCTTCGTGGCGCTAAGCTTCACGGCACATGCGGCGCGCCATCATTCGCGAGCAGCAGGCGCGCGGCCGCAAGGCGGTCGCGGTCCTGCCGGTCCACTACCCGAAGCCGCTCTTGACGGCGATGGACATCCTGGCGGTCGAGCTGTGGGGACCGCCGGGGCCGCCGCGGGGGCCCGACGCCGGGCGGCTGCAGGCATACGTCTGCGCCGTGGCGCGCAACGCGCTCGCCTTCCTGGCGGCGGGGCACGCCGACGTGGTGGACGGCGTGCTGTTCCCGCACACCTGCGACTCGATCCAGGGGCTGGCGACGCTGGCGCCCGACTTCGGCGGCTGGGGCAAGCCGTGCTTCCGCTACATCCAGCCGAAAGGGGAGGAGCGTCCCAGCTCGCGCGCGTTCGTGCGGGCGGAGCTCGAGAGCCTGGCCGCCGAGCTGGCGGTGCTCACGGGCAAGTCGCTCGAGACCGCGGCGCTGCGGCGCGCGCTCGAGCTGCATACCGAGATCGACCGCTTGCGGGCCGCGCTCCTGGACGGCCGTGCGCGGCTCGCGATGACCGACCGCGAGCTGTACGGGCTGCTCCGGCGCGGCGAGTTCCTGTGGCCCGAGGACCACCTCCAGGAGCTCAAGGCCGCGACGGGGCGGCTGGCCGCGGAGGGGAGCGCCCCGGTGCAGACGGACCTGCCGATCATGATCACCGGCTACGTGCCCGAGCCCATGACGCTGTTCGATCACCTGCGGGCGGCCGGCGCGTACGTGGCCGCCGACGACTACGCCGGCATCGGCCGTCGCGTGCTGCGCGTGCCCGTGGGCGAGGACGACGTGGTGAGCGAGCGCAGCGAGCGAAGTGCGCGGCCGGAGGCTCCGCCGAGGCCGCGCCCCGTCAGCGACCCCTTCGTGGCGCTCGTGCGGCAGTCGTTCGAGGCGCCGCCGTGCTCCACGCGCTCGGCCAACCAGGACCGGCGCCTGGAGTACCTGGTCGGGCTCTACCGCCGCAGCCGCTGCGCGGGCCTCGTCGTCCACGTGCCCAAGTTCTGCGAGCCCGAGCTGTTCGACGTGCCCGCGATCCGCGCCCGCTTCGCGGCCGAGGGGGTGCCGCTCCTCTACCTCGAGGGGGAGCTGGAGGCCGACCTGTCGGCCCAGGCCCAGACCCGCATCGACGCCTTCTGCGAGATGGTGGCGGCGCAGCGTCGCCGCGGCGGCCGCGCCGCGGGAGGGACCCGCGGCGGAGCCACGGGAGGGACCCGTAGCGGAGCCACGGGAGGGGAGGCCTGATGATCACGCGACGGGTGCAGTACGAGCTGATCGCGCGCGCCGCGGGTCCGCTCCTCATGACCATCAACCGGTGGCAGGGGGACTTGAAGCGAGCCGTGCGCAGGGTCACGGGGCGCGGGCCCGCCCGCAAGGCGGCGCCGTTCGGGCCGCCGCTCGAGTCGACGCGCAAGCTCAAGGACCTGATGACCATGCACTACCTGACGGGCCGCTACGCCGATGGCGCGGTGCCCGTCGCGTGGGTCACGAGCGGCTTCCCCGTCGAGATCCTCCGCCCTTCCGGCTTCTTCACGGTCTACCCGGAGAACCACGGCGCGGTCTGCGCGGTCCGGCGCATGGTGCCGGAGCTCTCGGAGGCGGTCGAGAAGCAGGGGTACTCGCGCGACCTGTGCGCCTACGCGCGCTGCGACCTCGGCAGCGTGGTCACGGGCAAGACGCCCGCGGGCCGGCTGCCCCGGCCCGACCTCCTCGCCTGCTGCACCAACATCTGCCAGACGGTGCTGTACTGGTACCGGGCGCTCGCCGAGCACTTCAAGGTACCGCTGGTCCTCGTCGACACGCCGTTCGTGTACGGCGAGGCCAAGCCCCACCACCTCCAGTACGTGCGCGATCAGCTGCACGAGCTCCGCACGGTGGCCGAGCGCGTGAGCGGCAACCACGTGGCGCCCGAGGAGCTCGAGGAGATCCTGAAGGTGTCGCTCGCGGGGACGCGCCTGTGGGACGCGTGCCTCAAGACCGGCCGCACCAAGCCGTCGCCGTGGACCGGCTTCGACTCGTTCATCCACCTCGCGCCCATCGTGTCGATGCGCGGCACCGAGGAGTGCAACGCCTACTACCGGATCCTGCTCGACGAGCTCCAGGATCGCGCGCGGCGCGGCGTCCCCGGGATCGCGAACGAGCGCGTGCGGCTCCTCTGGGACAACCTCCCCATCTGGTTCAACCTGCGCGAGCTGGCCACGCTGCTCGCGGAGCACGGGTTCAACTTCGTCTGCACCACGTACACGAACGCGTGGGCCGAGGCGGGCGGGCTCATCGACCCGGCCGACCCCGAGGGGTCGGCGACGCGGGCCTACATCCACGTCATCCTGAACCGCGACCTGCCGAACAAGCTGCGCACCATGAAGCGGATGTGCACCGAGTACGACGTGCAGGGCGCCATCCTGCACAGCGACCGCTCGTGCAAGCCGTACTCGATCGGGCAGATCGACCTCAAGGACCGCCTGGCGCAGGAGCTGGGCATCAAGGCGTTGATCCTCGAGGCCTGCCACGCGGACCAGCGCGCCTACGCGAGCGAGCAGGGGGAGATGCGGATCCGGGCGTTCATGGAGTCATTCGATCAGGCGACCCCGTCGTGAGCGACGCCGCGAAGGCAGTAGCCCTCGGCGTGGACGCCGGCAGCACCACCTGGAAGGCGGTCGCCATCGACGCGACCGGCGCCATCGTGGCCAGCCTGGTCGAGCCGGCCGAGCCGCGCATCGGCGCGCAGACCGAGCGGGCCGTGGCCGTGCTGCGGACGCAAGCCGGGGCCGACGCGGCCGTCCCCCTCGGCGCCACCGGGTACGGCCGCAAGCGCGTGGCCGCGGCGCGCTCCTTGACCGAGATCACCTGCCACGCCCGCGGCGCCTTCGCGCGCATGCGGCGGCCCGGCGTGCTCATCGACGTCGGCGGCCAGGACACCAAGGTCATCCGCATCGGCGCCGCCGGCGACGTCGCCGATTTCTCCATGAACGACAAGTGCGCCGCGGGCACCGGCCGCTTCCTCGAGGTGATCCTGGGCCGGCTGCACGTGCCGCTCGGCGAGGTCGCCGCCTTCGCGGCGCGGGCCGAGCGCTCCGTGCTCGTCTCGAGCACCTGCACCGTGTTCGCGGAGAGCGAGGTGGTGTCGCTGGTGGCCGAGGGGCAGCCCGTCGAGGGGATCGTGAAGGGGCTGCACGCGGCGCTCGCCAGCCGCGTGGCGGCGCTCGCCGGCACGATGCCCCAGGACGGCGGGGTCTTCATGAGCGGCGGCGTGGCCCTGAACCCCGCCATGGTCGAGGCGCTCGCCGGCGCGCTGGGGCGCCGCGTGGAGATCGTGCCCGACCCGCAACTCGTCGGCGCCCTGGGCGCCGCCCTCGCCGTCCGCCCCTAGACGGTACCTAGGCGCGTCGCCCGATCGGGCCGCTGTTTCGCGCGGCCGCGGCGCCGACGGTCTGGCGCAGCGCGTGGCGCCCCCCGGCGGCGGCGAAGAGCGCGCGCAGGCGCAGGTCCGAGTCGATCGCCAGCGCGCTCCCCACGAGGGTGGCCACGACCGTGGCCCGGCCGACCTTCGGCGTGTGGCCCGCGCGCAGGCTGTCGCCGCCGTACTCGACCTCGTCGAGGCTGGCGAGGGCGAGCGCCAGCGGCACGGCGCAGAAGCGTCGCACCTCGAGCCCCTCGCGGGCGGGCCAGGCGAGCGTGTACTCCTGCGCCGCCTGCAGGTGGGCGCGGGCCCGGGCGCAGAGGGCCCCGATGACGGCGCGCGCGCGTGGCCGCAGCGTCGGGTCGAGGAGCCGGTCGAGCGGCACCCCGTGCGCCTCCGCCAGCCCCCGCGGCACGAAGCAGGTGCTGCGGCTCATGTCGGCGGCGACGTCCTTGACGATGTTCACCAGCTGGAGGCCCAGGCCGAAGGAGACGGCCCGCGCCTCCACCCGCCGGCGCCGCTCGGGCCCGAGCGGCACCGCCTCGAGGAAGAGCGCCGTCAGCAGCTTCCCCACCGTGCCGGCCACGAAGTAGCAGTAGCGCTCCAGGTCGGCGACGTCGACGAGGACCAGGCGCCCGTCGCGCGCGGCGCGGCCCGCGTACTCTCGCATGCCGCGCGTCATCTCGGCGACGTGCGGGCGGACGCCGGCGCGGGTCGAGGCCGGCAGCT
>JACRCY010000001.1 GCA_016218785.1 Deltaproteobacteria bacterium | reverse complement strand
TCGTCGACGCAGAGGCAGATCACGGCCGCGCCATACCGCCGGGCCAGGTCGAGCACCGGCTCGAGCCGCGCCGTCTCGCCCGAGACCGAGTTGAGCAGCGGCCGCCCGGGCGCGACCTTGAGGCCCGCCTCGAGGGCCTGCGGGTGCGGCGAGTCGAGGCTCAGCGGCAGCTGGGGTGCGGCCCGGGTCGCGGCCAGCACGGCCGCGGCCATGAGCGCCGGCTCGACCGCGTCCGGGACGCCGACGTTGACGACGAGGGCGGCGGCCCCCGCCGCCGCCTGGGTCCACGCGGCCGCGGCGACCACCTCGAGCCGGCCGGCGCGCAGCGCGGCCGCGAACGTGGCGCGGCCGGTGGGGTTGATGCGCTCCCCGACGACGACGGGCCCGTGACCGGCGCCGCACGCCACCACCCCGTGCCGCGAGGCGAGGCGCACGGGCCGCGCCCCGCCCGGGCCCGCCGGCCGCGGCTCCTGGCGGCGGCGAACCACCGCGGCCATGGCCGCGAGGTGCTCCGGCGTGGTGCCGCAGCAGCCGCCGATCACCCGGCAGCCCAGGTCGACGTACCGCTCGACGAAGGCCGCCAGGTCCGCCGGTGAGGCCGGCCAGGTGAGGCGGTCCCCCTCGTCCCGCGGGAGCCCCGCGTTGGGCTGGGCGACGAAGGGGAGCTCGGCGACCTCGCGCATGGCCGCCAGCACCCGCAGGATGCCGGCGGGGCCGAGGGAGCAGTTGGCGCCGATGAGGTCGACCCCCAGGGCCTCGAGGGTCACCGCCACGACCTCGGGGGGCGAGCCGGTCAGCGTCCGCAACGACTCGTCGAAGGTCATCAGCGCCGCGATGGGCAGGTCCGTGGCCTCGCGGATCCCCTGCACCGCCGCCTTGACCTCGAGGAGATCGCCCATGGTCTCGAGCTGCAGGAAGTCCACGCCGCCGGCCGCGAGCCCCGCGGCCTGCTCGCGGAAGATCTCGCGCGCCTCGTCGAACCCGAGATCGCCGTGCGGGTGCAGGAGCCGCCCGGTCATCGACAGGGAGCCCCCCACGTAGCGGTCGTCCCCGGCCGCCGCGCGCGCGTTCAGGGTGGCGGCGCGGTTGATCTCGAGCACCCGTGAGGCGAGGTCCGGGTGGGCGGCCAGGGCCGCCCGGTTGGCGCGGAACGAGTTGGTGATGAGCACGTCGGAGCCGGCCGCGACGTAGTCGCGGTGCAGGGCGCGGACCGCGTCGGGCTGCAGGAGGTTCCAGGCGTCGGCGAGCTGGCCGGCGGGGAGACCGCGGGCGAGCAGGCCCGTGCCCTTGGCGCCGTCCGCGAGGAGGACGCGGGTCGCGACGGCCTGCAGGAAGGGCGGGCGCACTCCGAACCGGCTCTCGCATCTCATGATCGGGGACGAGGGGGCCTTGTCAAGGCAGTCCCGCGGGAGCTATTGAAAAAAAGAGCCGTCACGGGTACAAAGGGACAACCGTCAGGCGCCCCGTCGGGCGCGGATGGGCGGAACGCGACGCGCCCGGGCCGGCCTGGGTGGAGGAACTGGTCAATGGACAAGGAGCTGGAGCGGCGGTTCCTCGAGGCCCTCAGCCGCCACCTCGTGTCCCTCCCCTTCGACCTCAAGGCCCTGTACGAGGCGCTGACCGATCCCGACCTCGAGCCGGAGGCCCGGGAGGTCGCCGCGGCGGCCGTCGTCTACGTGCTGTCCCCCTCCGACATCGTGGTCGACCGCGACCGCAAGCTGGCGAGCTACGTCGACGATCTGATCCTGCTCCGCGCCGCGCTCAAGCGCGTGGCCGACACCGGCGGCGAGAACGTGCCGGCCTTCCTCGGGCGCTTCCCCGACGAGTATGCCGGCCTCGACGACTACCTCGCGCTCTACTCGCAGGCGCTCGGCGACCTCTACCCCTGGCTCACCGCCAAGCTCGACCGGTTCAAGAAGCTGGTCTACAAGGGGCGCAAGGCGGTCGACTACCTCGACGACGAGGAGGCCGCGACCTTCCTCTACGACGAGTGGCTCACCTTCCAGACCGACTACGACATCACCGAGCAGTCGCTCGCCGGGCGGCTGCGCAAGGCCGATCCCATCCTGGAAGCGTTGCGTCGCAGCCGCGCCGAGGACGCCAAGAAGATCTCCTAGGCCTGGGTCATGCGCGACCCTGGTGGCACGGACGCGCCGGCACCCGGGCCGGTCCCGAGGCCGCGCGTCGTGCCGCCGGGCGGCTTCGGGAAGTGCCTCGCCGTGACCGTGCTCGTGCCGCTGGCGGTCCTGCTGGCGGCCCGCATCCCCCTGCCGGGCTTGAACCTCGCCGCGCTGGGAGGGCGCGACACGAGCCTCCACGGGCTCTTCGGCGCCGCCGGCGTGGGGCCCCAGCCCCTCAGGCGGCTGACGAACGCCCCGCCCCGGGGTGGATCAGATGTCGACTTGCGCGACGGGGCCGAGCGGCTCGCCCAGGAACCGCGGCCCCACCTCGTCGATGCGGGCGGCGTCGGTCACGAAGCACTCGAGCGTCCCGCCCGTGCCTTCCCGCAGCGCACCGCGGGCCGCGAGCTCCGCGCGCGTGGCCCGGGCCATGGCCCCGGCCGAGTCGACCAGGCGCACCGTGCGCCCCGTGAGGTCGTGCGCCACCTGCTGGAGCAGCGGCTGCAGCAGGGGGTAGTGGGTGCACCCGAGCACGATGGTGTCGATGTCTTCGAGTGCGGCGAACAGCTCGCCCAGGTAGCGGAGCGCGACCTGCCGCGGCACGTCGCCCTCGGTCCACCCCTCCTCGGCCAGCGGCACGAAGAGCGGGCACGCCACCGCCGCCGCCTGCACGTCGGGCCGCAGGGCGGCGAGGGCGCGGCGGTACGACGACGAGCGGACCGTCCCCAGGGTGCCGATCACGCCGATGCGGCCGGTCCGGGTGGCCGCCACGGCCTCGGCCGCGCCCGGAGCGACGGCGCCGAGCACCGGCACCGGGAGCGCACCCTCCAGGTCCGGGAGGGCGGCCGCGCTCGCCGTGTTGAACGCGATCACCAGCTGCTTGATGCCGCGGGCGAGCAGGAAGCGGGCGTTCTGCAGCGAGTAGCGCAGCACCGTGCTCGGGCTCTTGGACCCGTAGGGCACGCGGGCCGTGTCGCCGAGGTAGACGATGTGCTCGCCGGGCAGCTCGCGGCGGAGCGCCCGGACCACGGTCAGCCCCCCGACTCCGGAGTCGAAGACCCCGATGGCTCGATCGGCAGGCCCGGACATGGGCGCTCACCGTAACGAGTCGCCCGTGTGCCGTCAAGACGGCTCCGCCCTGCCGGGACGGACTCGGAGCAGCCGTGGCTGGCGCGGCCCCGGCTGACCCCGCGGACTCCAACAGCGACCTGCGCCCGCAACGCGACGAAGTGTCTCGTTCTGCCCGGGATGGACTGGTTGCCCCTTCGAACGCGACACTTCGTCACGTTCGCGCGCTTTCCGCGGTGCGCCCGCCGTCGGGACCTTGTATCATCACCGTGGCGCGCAACCGGCGCGGCGTGCACCGACACTGGCCTTCCGGGTGGCGATGGGAGCGACCACGCTGACGACCGACAGCGACAGCGAGAAGCTGGAGGCGCGCCTCCGCGCGGAGCCGGCGCTCGTCTACCGCATCGCGCGGCGCGTGGCCGAGGAGCGACGGCTCCCGCCGGCGGGCATGACCGAGGTGGTGGCGCGAATGGCGCCGGCCGTCGGCGCGGCGCCGCCGGCCGCCGGGCGCGCGGACCTCGACGCCCTGCTGCTGGCCGCGGACACCCCGCTCGCCCTGCAGTGGCTGCGCGATGCACGCGTGCTGGCCGTGGCCCTGCCCGAGATGGAGGCCACCGTCGACTGGTCGCAGGAGGCGGGCCGCAAGCACAAGGACGTCTGGGAGCACACCAAGCTGGTGGTGGCCCAGGCGCCGGCGCGGCTGCCGCTGCGCTGGGCCGCGCTCCTGCACGACATGGGCAAGGTGCGCACGCGGTCGTTCGCCCCCGGCGGCAAGGTGCACTTCCACGGTCACGCCGAGGTCGGCGCGCGCATGTTCGACGAGGTGGCGCGGCGCTTCCAGCTCGAGCGACCGCTCCGCCAGGAGGTGAAGTTCCTGATCCTGCACCACCTGCGGCCCAACCAGTACCTGCCCTCGTGGACCGACTCGGCGGTGCGACGCTTCGACCGCGAGCTGCAGCCCTGGCTCGAGGACCTGCTCGACCTCTCGCGCGCCGACATCACCAGCCGGCGCCCGGGGCGGCGGCAGGAGGCGCTGCGCCAGATCGACGCGCTCTGGGGGCGGGTCCTCCAGCTGCGCGAGCTGGACGCCCGGCTGCCGCCGCTCCCGTCGGGGCTCGGCGACGCCATCATGGCGCGCTTCGCCCTGCCGCCGTCGCGGCGCGTGGGGGAGCTGCGCCAGCTGTGCGAGGACGCGATCGAGCGCGGGGAGCTGGAGGAGCGCCGGGAGCCCGAGTACTACATCGACTACCTGGTCCGCGTGACGGCCACGCACGGCGCCGACGAAGCCTAATCCGCCGTCAGGCGGATGCGCCCCACCGGCTGGATGTTCAGCTCGGGCGCCAGCTCCTGGTAGCTCAGCACGGTGATCTGCGGGTGCTCCACCTCGATGAGGCGGCGGACGTAGCGGCGGATCTCCATCTGCGTGAGGATCACCGGCGCCGGGGCCCCGGGCGGCGTCTCCCCCACCTCGCGTCGGACCGCGTCGAGGATCTCCCGCGACACCTCGGGCTCGAGGGCCAGATAGGAGCCGCCGCTGGTGCGCTGCACCGCCCCGCGCACCGCGTCCTCGATGGCGCCGTCGAGCAGGTGCACGACCAGCGTGCCCGACCCCCCCGCGTGCTTGTGCGTGAGGTACCGGCGCAACGCCGTGCGCACGTACTCGGTCAGCACCACCGGGTCCTTCTCCACCGGCGCCCACTCGGCGAGCGCCTGCAGGATGGTGCGCAGGTCGCGGATCGAGACCTGCTCCTCCACCAGGCGGCGCAGCACGTCGGCGATGAGGTGCGGCGAGCAGAGCTTGGGCGTGATCTCGCGCACCAGCGCCGGGTGCGAGTGCTCGAACTGGTCGAGCAGCACCTGGGTCTCCTGGATGCCGACGAACTCGTAGGCGTAGCGGGTGAGCACCGCCGCGAGGTGCAGCAGGACCGCCCCGGCCGCGTCGTAGGTCACGACCCCGGCCTGCTCGCAGGCGTCGCGATCGGCGAGGGCCACCCAGGCCGCGGGCGCGTTCTCGCCGGGGAGGGTGGCCGGCTCGGCGCTGATGCCGTAGCCGGCGAGGCGCTCGGCCGTCTCGGCGCAGAGGACCCGCCCGGGCGGTACGACCCCTTCGGCCATGGGGATCTCCTGCAGCCGGATGCGGTAGCCGCCGGCGGGCAGGTCGGCGGCGTGGCCGCGCACCCGCACCCCGGGCAGGTGCACCCCCAGCTCGGCGAAGAGGCTCTCGCGCAGCCGTGGGATCAGCTCGCCGACCAGCCGCCCGGCGGCGGTGTCGGCGTCGATGAGCGGGGTCAGCGCCTCGGACACCTCCAGGGCCACGGGCGTCACCCCCGGCTGCAGCTCGGGGCGGCCCTCGACCGCGTCGGCCGCCGCCAGATCCAGGTCCTCGCCCGCCCGCGCCGCCGCCTTCCCCCGCCGGAAGAGGGCGAAGGCCACGCCGCCAGTGAGGACCGCCAGGGCCAGGAACGGCACCCGGGGCAGGCCCACGAACGCGAGCAGCGCGAGCAGCACCGCGGCGATGGCGAGCGCCCGCGGCTGCTGCAGCAGCTGCATGCCGATGTCCTTGCCGAGGTTGGACCCCTCGTCCTCGGACGCCACGCGCGTGACCACCATGCCGGCGGCCGTGGAGATGAGCAGCGCCGGGATCTGCGACACCAGCCCGTCGCCGATGGTGAGGATGGTGTAGATGCGGGCGGCGTCGGAGAGCTCCAGGCCGCGCATGGCCACGCCGATGATCAGCCCGCCGACGATGTTGATGCCGGTGATGATGATGCCGGCGATGGCGTCCCCCTTGACGAACTTCATGGCCCCGTCCATGGAGCCGTAGAGCTGCGACTCGCGCTGCAGGGCCGCCCGCCGGCGCCGCGCCTCGTCGAGGTCGAAGGCGCCGGCGCGCAGATCGGCGTCGATGGCCATCTGCTTGCCGGGCATGGCGTCGAGCGTGAAGCGCGCCGCCACCTCGGCCACGCGTTCCGACCCCTTGGCGATGACCACGAACTGGATGATGGTGAGGATCAGGAAGACGACGGCCCCGACGACGAAGTTCCCGCCCACCACGAACTCGCCGAAGCTCCGGATGACCTCGCCGGCGTTGGCCTTGAGCAGGATCAGGCGCGTGGCGGAGACGTTGAGCGCCAGGCGGTAGAGCGTGGTGATGAGCAGCAGCGTGGGGAAGGACGCGAAGCGCAGCGCGTCCTGCACGTAGAGGGCCACGAGCAGGATCACCACCGCGAGCGTGATGTTGAAGGTGATGAGCAGGTCGAGCAGGAAGGTCGGGAGCGGGACGATCATCATCCCGACGATGCTCACGACCAGCGCGGCGAGGGCGACGTCGCCGTAGCGGTCCAGGACCGCTTTCACGTCGCCCTGGCGGAGCAGCGCGATCACCTCCCGCATGGCGCGCGGACATTACTCACCGCCGGACGGTCCCGTCAAGCGCCGCGAGGTGGCGGCCGGTGGCGGCCCCCCGGGGCGGGCGCCCGCCCGCGTGGTATACTGCGCTGCGGCGACGGGGGGTCGTCCGGACCATGGACAACCTCAAGAAGCAGCGCAAGGCGGGGTTCGAGCATTTCCTCCGGCTCCTGAAGGAGATGCCCGAGCTGGGACCGAAGCAGATCGACGCCCACCTCGAGGCGCTGGGCTACCGCGGCCAGGAGCCCTCGCGGCGGGCCCTCTGCCTCATGGCCTACCGGCACGTCCGCCGCGTCAAGCGCCTGTACCTCGAGGGCGTGCCGCGCGAGCAGGTGCTCCCCAAGTCCAACTACCTGTGCATCGGGCCGACCGGCTGCGGCAAGACCTTCCTCATCGAGCTGCTCTTCCAGCACCTGCTCCGGCTCCCCACGGTGGTCGTCGACATCACCACCTACAGCGAGACCGGCTACGTCGGGCAGGACCCCAACACCATCCTGACGCGGCTGCTCCACGCCGCCGACGAGAGCCCGCTGCTGGCCTCGGTCGGGATCGTGTGCCTCGACGAGTTCGACAAGATCGCGTCGGGGCAGAACAACGCCGTGTTCGCCGGCGCCGGCACCACCAAGGACGTCACCGGCATGGGGGTGCAGCGCGAGCTCCTCAAGATGCTGGAGACCAGCGAGGTGGTGGTGCCGCTCGAGATCACCCACTCGAGCTACGCCGAGCACGTGATCCTGCCCACCGCCGACATCGCCTTCATCGCCTGCGGCGCGTTCTCGGGGTTCCAGCAGATCTGCCGGCGCCGGGGCGCGGGCGGCATCGGCTTCGGCCGCGGCAAGGGCGCCCGCCGCCTCACCGACGACACCATCGCCTACAGCCTCGAGCCCGACGACGTGGAGAACGTCGCCAACTTCCAGTCGTACGGGTTCCTCCCCGAGCTGATCGCCCGCTTCACGCGGGTGGTGCCGTTCCAGCCACTCGACGCCGCCACGCTCAAGGAGATCCTGCGCACGAGCGTCATCGACCGGCTGGTGGCGGAGTTCGCTGACGAGGGCTTCACGCTCGAGGTCACCGAGGCGGTCCTCGACCACATCGTGCGGGAGAGCCTCAAGCGCGAGACGGGCGCGCGCGGCCTGGCCGCGGTGCTCACCCGGCACCTGGAGGATGCCGCCTACGAGGCCTTCGCCGAGCGCGCCGGCGGGCGGGTGCGGGTCGCCCTCGAGGCCGGCGCGATCGCGGTCGACGTGAGCTAGCCCGACTTTCGCACGATACGGCCTGTTCGGGCGCCGTTTTCTCTCGGAGACGGCTCGTTCGCTGCCATAGTTGAAGAAAGTGCCGGCATCCAGCGGGCAAGCTCGAAGGTCTTGACGGCTTTCCGTTGCCGCGCGGA
>JACRCY010000614.1 GCA_016218785.1 Deltaproteobacteria bacterium | reverse complement strand
GACACGAACGTCTGCGGCACGTCGCTCATGACCACCAGGTCGTAGCGGTCGAGCTCCCGGGCCGAGCCGGGCAGCCCGTGGGGGCCGCGCACCTCCACGTCGATGCTCTGGCTCTCGAGGGCGCGGGCCAGGTAGTGCGCCGAGGAGTGCTCCCCCTCGACGTAGAGCACGCGCGGCTTGCCGCGGACGCTGAGGGTGGCGAGGGCGTGGTTGTTGTCCTTGAAGGAGTCCTCGGCCATGCCCGAGGCGGTGACCTTGTAGGTGACGAAGCCCGGGTTGCGCACCACGGAGCGGAAGGGCACCACGTTCCGGCCCGGGGCCAGCGCCAGGGCCTTGCGCGGCTCGAGGCCGTTGGGCGCGCCGTCCTGGGCGAGGCCCAGCGTCGCGGTGGTCGCGTGGCTGGAGAAGACCTCGGCGCGCACGGTGAAGGGCTGGCCGATGGTGACCTTGTCGGGCACCTCGAGGCTGGCGACCGCGACCTCGCGCGTCGCCTCGGCCGGGAAGCTGCGGTAGAAGACGCGCACCCGGGAGCGCGCGGCCGCGCCCGCCTCGGCCACGAGATCGCCGTCGGTCTCGGCGCCGTCCGAGAGCACCACGATGCGCCGCAGGCGGTCCTCGTCGAAGAGGCCGTAGGCGAGGCGCACCGCGGCGGCGAGGTCGGTGGCGTCGCCGGCGCCCGCGTGGCGGGCGAGCGGCGGGACCGGCCCCCGCTCGGGGATGTCGACCACGCGCGGGCGGCGCGCGAACGTGATCAGCCTGACCACGTGCTCGCCGCGCTCCCGCACGGCCCGCTCGACCTGGCCCCTCGCCGCGGCGAGCTGACCGTCGCCGACGCTGTCCGAGACGTCCACCAGGTAGACGGTGACGGTGCGCGTGTCGTAGCGCGTGAGGGCCGGGCGAGCGAGGGCCAGGGCCAGCCCGACCACGACGAGGGAGCGCACCGCGGCCGACAGGACGCGCTGGGCCCGCGACAGGTCGGTCAGCGAGTGCGCACCCACCAGCCACAGGTAGGGGACGATCGCGCAGAGGAGCAGCCAGCGCGGGCGGAGCAGCTCCAGGTCGCGGCCGAGGAGCCGCACGCCCACGGTGTCCGCCGCGTTCCGGAGCAGGAGGAGCCAGACGAGCGCCGCGAGCGCGGCCGACGCGACGGCCGCGATCCCGAGGTACAGCGCCATGCGTCCACGGGCCGTCACACCGTGAGCCTCCGGTTGTAGGTGAGCCACTCGACGAGCGTCAGGGCGAGGGCGCCGAGGACCAGGTAGAGCCAGAGGTCGCGCCGCAGCGACACGCCGAAGCCCGCGGGACGGCCGAGGGCGCGGCCGCCGAGGGTCAGGCTCGTGGCCGGCTTGATGGCCGACTCCCCGGGGTCGGCGAGGTTCGCGGCGAGCAGCGCGCGCCCGCGGGGGAGGGCGAGGCCGTAGTAGCCGACGCGGCGGCCGTAGTACACGGCGCGGCCGTCGTGCACGGGCGCGCGCTCGGGCGGCTGCCCCTCGGGCTCGATGGCGAGGTCGTCGCCCGCGCCCTCCGCCGGGATCTGCCAGGTGCGGCCCGTCTTGTAGGTCGCGATGAACTCGGCGTCGTCGCCCGAGAACCAGTCCAGCACGTTGGCGAGCAGGAGCGGGAACGCGGGCCGCATGGGCAGGTCGCTGCGCCGCAGATCGAAGCCCACGGCGAGCACCTTGCCGCCCGGGGCGCGGCGCGCCGCGATCACCGGCTGCCGGAAGCTCGAGGCGACCGCCACGTCGCCGGGCTTGAGCGCGAAGACCGACGCGCGCGCGATGTTGGTGTCGCTGAGCGTCACCCAGCGGGTGAGGGGGTGGCTCGCGGCCAGCTCGGTGACGAAGGGGCGCGCCACCTCCCCGCGGACGGGGAAGGGGCTGCCGGGTCCCTTCGGGTCGACGTAGAGGTAGGAGCCGGTGGCGGGCGCCTGCGGCGGGGTGAAGCCGTCGAAGACGGTCAGGTCGACGCCCGGGCGCGGCCCGGTCCAGGAGCGTGGCGCCACGCGCTCGTAGTCCAGGCTCTGCTCGTCGCCGCCGCCGCCGAGCGCGAGCAGCGCCCCCTCGAGGAAGAGGTTCCCCGCGGAGACGAGGAGGACCTTCTGGCGCCGCCGCTCGGGGAGGAGCGCGAACGCGGTGTCGTCGAGCGGGAAGCTGTCGAGCGGCCCCTTCACGCCGGGGCCCGGCTGGAGGCGCGCCTGCAGCCGGCTGCCGGTGGCCGGGAGGTCGGGGTAGATCTGGCGCACGCGCTCGCCGGGCGGGATCGTGAGGGGCCTGAGGTCGATGGTCGCGCCGTCGGCGAGCAGCTCGAGCTGGACCGTGGTGACGGTCGCACGGAAGCTCTGCACCTCGATGAAGACCTCGTGCGACAGCTGGTTGCGCGGGTAGCGGCGTACGTTGAAGGCCACGATGCCGACGTTGTCGTCGCTCCGGCCCACGGGCACGAAGCTCGCGCTGACGCCCGCGAGGTCCACGGGCGCGAGGACCTGGAGGGTGCCGGCGGTGCCGGCGCGCCCACTCGCCGCCGCGGTGGCCGGCGCGCTCGCGGGCGCGCTCGCGGGGGTATCACCGTAGGCTCCCGGCCGCTTCCACGCCACG
>JACRCY010000613.1 GCA_016218785.1 Deltaproteobacteria bacterium | reverse complement strand
GCTGCGCGGGGGCGACCCCCGCGGCGGCCAGCACCGTCACGTGCGCGAGCAGCGTCGCGGGGAAGGTGCCTGGGCGCATCACCGGCGCAGGACCAACGGCGAGATGAGCAGGTAGGCCGAGAGCGCGGTGAGCAGCACGGCGGCGCCCCAGGCGACGGCATTCAGCCAGCCGGCGTTGCGACGCGCGCCCAGGATCCGCTCGCTGGAGGCCAGGCGGATGAGGAAGAAGAGGAAGATCGGCAGCACGATCCCCTGCGCCACCTGCGACAGGCGCATGATGAAGAGGAGCGGCGCCCCGGGGATCAGCACGATCCCGCCGCCGACCACGAGGATGAGCGTGAAGATGCCGTAGAACGCGGGCGCCTCGGACCAGCGCTTGGAGAGGCCGTGCTCCCAACCCATGGCCTCGCAGATCGCGAAGGAGGTCGAGACGGGGAGGATCATGGCGCCGAACAGCGAGGCGCCGAAGAGGCCCGTGGCGAAGAGCAGGCTGGCGTGCCCCTTGGCGAACGGGACCAGCGCCAAGCCGACCTCGTCGATGGAGGTCACCTTGATCTTGGCGACCCACAGGGTCGCGGCGCAGGCCACCACGATGAAGACGGCGACGACGTTGGTGGTGATGGCGCTGATGATCACGTCCCAGCGCGCGAAGCGGTACTCCTCCGGGGTGATGCCCTTCTCCACCATGGTGGCGTTCAGGTAGAAGTACATCCACGGCGTGACCGTGGTACCGATCATGCCGACCATCGAGAAGATGTAGTTGGGCTCGTTGACGAAGGTCGGGATCACCAGCGCCTTCACGGCCGCGCCCCAGTCCGGCTTGGCGTAGATGGCCGCGAGCACGTAGCAGACGTAGAACAGCACCAGGAGCAGGAAGACCTTCTCGAGGCGCCGGTAGTCGGCCTTCACCACCAGCACCCAGATGAGGAACACCAGCGCCGGGATGAGCGCCTTGCCCAGCCACGTGATCTTGAGGCCGGCGTACCCCCCGACGATGCCCAGGGCCGACGCGATGCCCGCAAACTCCGACGCGGCCGTCCCCATGTTGGCGAGCAGCACCAGGAGCAGGAGCCACCCGGTCGCCTTGACCCCGAACTCCTCGCGGATCAGGTCGGAGAGGCCCTTCTGGGTCACCACCGCGAGGCGGGCGCTCATCTCCATGGTGAGGATCAGCAGGATGCAGATCGGGATCGCGGTCCACAGCAGGCCGTAGCCGTACTGCGCGCCGGCGAGCGAGTAGGTGGCGATGCCGCCCGAGTCGTTGTCGACCGTGGCGGTGATGAGGCCGGGCCCGAGGACCGCCAGGAAGAGGCCGAGGTTGCGGGCTATCCTGGGCGCGGGCACCGGGCACGTATACCCGGACTCGACGAGCGCGGTCAAGCCGTCATCAATGCTCGCGGGCCGCGAGCGGGGAGATCAGCCGGTAGAGCGACATCAGGCCGAGGATCATGGCGCCCGTCCACGACACGGCGTTGAGCCACCGGGCGTTGGCGCGGGTGCCCATCACGCGCTCGCTCGAGGCCAGCCGGATCAGGAAGAAGAGGAAGATGGGCAGCACCACCCCCTGGGCGACCTGCGACAGGCGCATGATGAAGAGCAGCGGGGCGCCCGGGATCAGCCCCTTGCCCACCCAGTGCAGGTGGGCGCCGACGTAGCCGCCCATGATGGCGACCGCCGACGCGCCTGCCGTCGAGGCCGGCGGCAGTGGAAGCCGCCGTGCGTGGGGCATCGGCCTCGGAGGTACGCGCGCGTACGCATGCGCAGTTTGGTGCTTGTTCTCGCTATCCGTGTCAAGGCGAAATCGAGGACGGGAGCGGGCCGGCGGCCGGGCGCGCCGCAGGGCGCACGCCGCAGCCCGGTGCCGGGTTGACAGGCCCGCCCGCCAGCGGTACGAGAGGCGCGCAGGCCGGGGCCGTGGCGCCCCGGCCCCAGTACCGAAAGGAGCCCCCATGTCCGGCATCGAGCAGATTCACGCCCGGGAGATCCTCGACTCGCGCGGCAACCCCACGATCGAGGTGGAGCTCCGCCTCGAGAGCGGCGCCACCGGCTGGGCGGGTGTCCCCTCGGGGGCCTCTACCGGCGAGCACGAGGCGCTCGAGCTGCGCGACGGCGACACCAAGCGCTTCGGCGGCAAGGGCGTGCTCAAGGCCGTGGCCAACGTGAACGAGATCATCGCGCCGGAGCTGGAGGGCTTCGAGGCCCACGACCAGGCGGCCCTCGACGGGCGCCTCATCGAGCTCGACGGCACGCCCAACAAGGCCAAGCTCGGCGCCAACGCCATCCTGGCGGTGTCGATGGCCGTGGCCAAGGCGGCCGCCGAGGAGGCGGGGCAGGCCCTCTACCGGTACCTCGGCGGGGCCAGCGCCGTGCGGCTGCCGGTGCCCATGATGAACATCCTCAACGGCGGCGCGCACGCCGACAACAACATCGACTTCCAGGAGTTCATGGTCTACCCGCACGGCCTGCCGACCTACGGGGACGGCCTGCGCGCCGGGGTCGAGACCTTCCACGCCCTGCGCGTGCTGCTCAAGAAGCGCAACCTCAACATCGCGGTGGGCGACGAGGGGGGCTTCGCGCCGTCGCTGAAGACCCCCGACGAGGTCATGGACCTCATCATCGAGGCCATCCAGCGGGCGGGGTACGAGCCCGGCCGGCAGATCGCCATCTGCCTCGACCCGGCGGCCAGCGAGTTCCACGAGGACGCGGACAACACCTACGTCTTCAAGAAGGGCGACGGCTCGAAGCACTCGTCGGCGCAGATGATCGACTTCTGGGCCAGGTGGTGCGAGCGGTACCCCATCGTCTCGATCGAGGACGGCCTGGCCGAGGACGACTGGGATGGGTGGCGCGACCTGACCAAGGCCCTCGGCGGCAAGTGCCAGCTCGTCGGCGACGATCTCTTCGTGACCAACGTGGAACGCCTCGCCCGCGGCATCCGCGAGGGCATCGGCAACGCCATCCTC
>JACRCY010000612.1 GCA_016218785.1 Deltaproteobacteria bacterium | reverse complement strand
GCACGACGAGGTGTGCGCCGCGACCTGCGGATTCCGGGGCCATATGAGCGCGTCAGCGTAGCCAGCCGCCCACCCAGTGTCAAACGTGTTCCGTAGGCGGTACGCACCCTTTGACGCGGCCGGAGGGGGCAGGGTTGTCCGATAGTCGCGGGTTCCCGGGGATCCCCGGCTCAGCCGGCCGGCAGGTCGAGGGCGAGGGCGAGGGCGCTGTCGAGGGCCCTGAGCTTGTCCGCCGCCAGCGGGCCCACGAGGTGCGTGAGCTTGTGCTTGAACATGAGGGTCAGGAAGTCGCAGCGGATGGCGCTGTGGCGTGGCAGCCCCTCGGCCGGGCCGACCACGACCTCGGTCGAGAGGCCGAGGATCTCCCCGTAGACGGGGGCGCACACGACGGTGGCGACGTCATCGTTGTCCGCAATGAACTGACGTGACACCACGACGTAGAACCCCGGCTTGTTCCCCCGCTCCGGGGCGCGCTCGCGGGTGCGGTATACGTCCCCGCGGTTCACGGCTTGGCCTGCTCGGCGATGAGCGCCTTCGCCTGCCGCGCCAGCTTGGCGCGGTGCTTCGCGATCACGCGGCGCTCGCGGGACTCCCGCTTGGCCTTCTCGTGTCGCGCCACCGCCTCCTGCATGAACTGGCGAATGACCTCTGATCGGCTCCGCGCATCGGGCGGCCTCCCGCGCCCGCCGCGACCTCCGCGGCTACCCGTGGCGGCTGGGGTCGGATTGGCGATCTCGTCAATAGCCTTCAGTGTGGGTTCATCGATAGAAATTGCAATAGTCCTCATATTGGCAATCCTATCACGAAGCGCGCATTCCGGCCACGGATGCTGTCGCCCTACTCGGCCCGCACCGCGGCCGCGAGCTGGAAGACCGGCAGGTAGACGCCTAGCACCACGGTTGCCGCGGCCAGCACGGCCAGCACCGCCACGGCGACCAGCAGCGCAGTCCGGAGCGCCCGGCGCGAGGGGATGAGCGCGGCGGCGGCCGCTCCCAGGCCGAGGAAGAGCGCGCACCCCGGGGCCCAGAAACTCGCCAGCACGAGGCGAGTGAGGCGGGGAGGGGTACCGCCGAAGTCGTCGAACATCTTCGCCATCGAGGGGAGCCAGACGGTCGCAAGCAGCACGAGCGCGGCGAGCGCGGCGCCGGTGATCGCGAGGGACACGAAGTCCGCTGGGCCGAAGGGCTGCCGCGGCCGCGCCGTCACGGGCGCGCTCACTGCCCCCCGCCGATGCCGTAGTCGCTGATCTTCTTGGCCACGGTGGGGTACGACACGCCGAGGAGGCGTGCCACCTGGGCCCGGTTGCCGGCCGCGAAGTCGAGGAGGCGCGTGATGTAGGCCTTCTCGAGATCAGCGAGCGTCGGGGGCGCGCCGCGGTCGTCGACCTGCACCGCGAAGAAGGAGCCCGCCGCGGCCGCCGCCGTGCCGCCACCCGAGAGGACGATGCACTCGGCGCCGACGGCGGGGTTGTCGCCGGCGAGGATCAGCGCGCGCTCGACGAGGTTGCGCAGCTCGCGCACGTTGCCCGGGTAGGAGTAGCCATCGAGGATCTTCTCGGCCGGTGGCGAGAAGGACGTCGCGGAGCGCCCCATGCGGCGGACGAAGCGCTTGAGGAACAGGCGGGCCAGCGGCAGGACGTCGTCGCGGCGCTCGCGGAGGGGCGGCAGCCGCACGTGGAAGACGTCCAGGCGGTGGTACAGGTCGAGGCGGAAGGCCCCCTTCTCGACCGCCTGCTGGAGGTCCTTGTTGGTCGCGGCCACCACGCGCACGTCGACCTTCAGGTCGCGCGTGCCGCCCAGGCGCCGGAAGTTCTGCTCCTCGAGGACCTTGAGGAGCTTGGCCTGGGTGGAGGCGGTGAGCTCGCCGACCTCGTCGAGGAACAGGGTGCCGCGGTCGGCGGCCTCGAACAGCCCCCGCTTCGACTGCCGCGCGTCGGTGAAGGCGCCGCGCTCGTAGCCGAAGAGCTCGCTCTCCAGCAGGTTCTCCGGCAGGGAGGCGCAGTTGATCTCGACGAAGGGCTCCGCGGCGCGCGCGGGCGTGTTGTTGTGGATGCGGCGCGCGATCAGCTCCTTGCCGGTGCCGGTCTCCCCCTGGATGAGCACGGTGGTGGCCGCGCTCTGCGCCACCTTGTCGACCTGCTCGAGCACCGCCAGCATGGGGGCGCTCACGGCGAGGAACTCGTCCTCCTCGCGCTCGCGCTCCTCCATCACCGTCACCTTGGTACGCAGGCGCTTGGCCTCGAGCGCCTTGCGCATGGTGACGATCAGCTCCGGGAGCTGGAGCGGCTTGGTCATGTAGTCGTAGGCGCCCAGCTTCACCGCCGCGACCGCGCTCTGGACGTCGGCGTAGGCGGTGGCCATGATCACCAGCGTCTCCGCGTCGCGCTCGCGCGCCTCCTTCTGCAGCGCCTCGAGCACGGTGACGCCGTCCCCGTCGGGGAGGTGACGGTCGAGGATGACGAAGTTGGTGGGCTCCGCGCGGAACGCCTTGAGCCCGGCCTGACCGCTCGCGGCGGTGGTGACCTCGAACCCCTCGGCACCGAGCGCCTCCTCGGCTACGAGGCGGAAGGTCTTCTCGTCGTCGATGACCAGCACGCTCGGCTTCATGGCTCAGTGCTCCTCGGGTGACGGGCCCGCCGCCTGCGGCAGCAGGGTGATGCGGAA
Organism: Deltaproteobacteria bacterium; assembly: GCA_016218785.1. Classification (GTDB taxonomy): domain Bacteria; phylum Myxococcota_A; class Polyangia; order JACRCY01; family JACRCY01; genus JACRCY01. Next base: position 5,190 of record JACRCY010000612.1, on the reverse strand, counting down.
GAGGCCGCCCCCGCCCGGGGCGGACAGCGCCTCGATGCGCCCGCCGTGAGCCTCCACGAGGCGATGCGCGGTGGCCAGGCCGAGGCCGGTGCCGCTCGGCTTGGTGGAGAAGAAGGGCTCGAAGAGGTGGCCGCGGACCGCGCCGGCCACGCCGGCGCCGTCGTCCTCGACCTCGATGACCGCGGTGCCGTCGGTGAGGCGCGTGCGCACCCGCACCTCTCCCGGGCTGCCGGTGCGCCCGACGGCCTCGGCGGCATTCTTGAGGAGGTTGATGACGACGCCCTCGAGCTTCGCGCCGTCGCACCTGAACGGGAAGGGGGCACCGTCCGCGTGGAGCTCCAGGCGCAGGCGGGCACCTTGATCGGCCAGGATCTCCGAGAGCATGTCCGCTGCCCGCCGCACCAGGCGGTTGAGGTCGCGCTCGCCGATGTCGAGGCGCGGCTCGCGGGCGAAATCGAGGAGGCTGTCGGTGACCTCGCGCAGCCGGACGATCTCGTCGTTGAGCTGGTGGCGCACCCGCATCGAGCCGCCGGGGTTCTGCTGGAGGATCAGGTCGACGCTCATCGAGATGCCGCCGAGCGAGTTCTTCAGCTCGTGCGCCATGGCCGCGGCGGCCTTGCCCATCGCGGCGAAGCGCTCGCTGGCGACGAGCCGCTGCTGCGCGGCCTGCAGCTCCGCGGTGCGGTCGCGGACGCGCTGCTCCAGGGAGCTGGCCAGGGCCTCGACCTCGCCGAGCAGGCGCTCGCGCTCGGCGGCGATCCGGCGGATCTCCTCGATGTCGTCGCGGATGCGCTCGTCGCGGGACCTGAGCGACTGCTCCATGTGGGCGAACGCGCGGTACAGGGCCCCGATCTCGTCGCGCCGGGTAGATGGCTTGACGTCGGGGAAGTCCCCCTCGCCGATGCGGCGCGCCACCGTGTCCAGCTCCTTCAGCGGGCGCGTCAGGTAGCGCGCGAAGACGACCGCGAGCGTCAGCGCCACGGCGAGGCCGGCGGCGAGGATGCGCCAGAGGAGCCCGATGAGGCGGGCCATCTCGCTGTCCAGCTCGACGAAGCTCCAGCGGTAGACGAGCGTGAGCTGGCCGACACCCACCGGCGCGTACGCGAAGAGGGTCTCCGGCCCGGCGCCGAGGCGGCGGTGCACCGCCGCGGGACGGCGGGCGCCCGCGGCCAGGGCGAGCACGGCGGTCCACTCCGGATCGGTGCCCACGTCCTTGGGGCCGTGGAGGGCCGCGCCGCGGCTGTCGACGAGCGCGACCTGCGCCGTGGGCTCGCCCTTGGCCGAGGCCATCAGGTGGCTGAACAGGTTGGCGCGCGCCAGCGCCACCTCGCCCACGATGGCGCCCGCCAGGGTACCCCGCGCGCGCACGGGCACGGCGATGGCCAGCACGGTCCCCTCGTCGGGGCGCTGGAAGACGTGGAGCACCGAGCCGCGGCCGCCGCGGAGGAGCGCCAGGATGTCGTCGATCTCCTGCCCGGGCCGCGCCTGCTGGGGCGGCTCCGTGTGGACGATGCGCCCGTCGGCGGCCAGGATCAGGATGCCGATGTTGTAGAGCACCGAGTTCTGGTGGGCCGCGGAGAGGAGCTGCGCCTCGGGGCGGACGTCGTTGTCGGCGAGGTCCACCTCGGCGCGGCGCGAGAGGCGGCGCAGCTCGTCGGCCAGCACGCGGAGGTTGTCGCCGAACGTCTGCGCGCGCGCCTCCACGTAGAGCTGCTGCTGCGCGCTGATCTGCGAGGAGGAGTAGCGGCGCGCCTCGCGCACCACGAGGTACCCGGTCAGGGCGATGGCCCCGGCCAGGATCGCGCACAGCACCGCGGCGATCTTGGTGCGAACGCTCACCGGCTACTCGTAGCGCAGCCCGGCAACGGGCTGCATGCGGGACGCCACGTACGCGGGGTAGGCGGTGAAGAGCAGGCTGATGAGGAGCGCGGCCAGGGAGATGACCATGATCTCCAGCGGCTGCAGCTGCACCGGCAGCTTGCTGATGTAGTACACGTCCGCCTTGAGGTCGAGGCTGCGCAGGGCGAGGCAGCCGGCGATGCCGCTGAGCACGCCGATGATCATGCCCTGCCCGCCGATGTAGGCCCCCTCCATCAGGAAGATGGACAGGACCGAGCCGTCCCGGGCGCCCATGGACTTCAGGATCGCGATCTCGCGGGCCCGCGCCGTCACCAGCATGATGAGCGTCGAGATGATGCACAGCCCGGCGACCGCGACGATCATGGCGAGGATGATGAACATCGTGATCTTCTCGATGTAGAGCGCCGAGAAGAGGCTCCGGTTCAGCTCCTTCCAGTCCTTGACCTCGTAGGTCGGACCGAGGCGCTGCCGCATCGTGTTGGCCAGGAGATCGGCGCGCTGGAAGTCGCGCACCTTGATCTCGAGCCCCGTGATCTCCCCCTCCATCTCGAGGAACTTCTGCGCCTGCGGCAGCAGCACGTAGGCGTGCTTGGCGTCGTACTCGTACATCCCCGAGTAGAAGATGCCCGCGACGCGGAAGGGCTTCGACTTGGCGATGGGGCCGGTCGGGCCGATGCCGCACATGGGGCAGACCACGTTGACGTCGTCGCCGACGAAGAGGCGCAGGTTCTTGGCCATCTCGCGGCCGATGAGGATGCCCGGCAGCAGCCGCCGCGCCGGCGCATCGGCCGCGCCGAGGCGGCCTTCGGCGATTGGTCGACTCGCCGGCCGCTCGTCGGCGTGGGCGGGGGCGCTGGTCGGCCGCCCCAGGGCCCGATCCGACGCGGGGCCCGGTCGCGCGCCCGCCGGGACCGACGCTGGGCCCGGCCGTGGGGCGGAGGCCGACGCGCCCCCCGGCGGCGCGGCGCGCGACGCGGGCTGGGACGGGGGGCGGCGCGTGGCGAACTCCGAGCTGGAGCCGTCGAGGCGTGGCAGCGGCGGCAGGCCGAGGTCGCGGAGCTTCTCCGGGCCCTGCAGGTAGTCGAGGCTGCCCGAGCTCTCCCGGCGCTGGAGCCAGCGGTCGAGGTCGGTGACCTTGGTGATGGTCCCGGGCTCGATGCCCTTGAGCAGCGCGCCCGCCTGGTTCGACGCCGAGAGGATCATCACCTCGGACGAGAGGAACGGAGACATGCGGGTGCCGGCCTCGAGCTCCGCGAGGTCCCGCACCTTGGGGTCGTCCTGCAGGAACGCGCCGCTCTCCTTGTTCACGATGACGTGGGCGTTGGCGCCGAGGATCTTGGTCTTCAGGTCGCCCTCGAAGCCGCTCATCACCGACAGGAAGATGACCATCGCGGCGGTGCCCAGGAACACGCCCGTGATCGAGAGGGCCGTGAAGACCGCGTAGACCAGGTTGAAGGCGCCGAACACGCCGAGGATGGTGCCGAGCGCCACGCAGCCGGTGGCGCCGTACTTGAGGTAGAGGGGGACGTCCGACGCGCCGCGGAAGGCCAGCTCGATCGCGAAGCGGTCGGCGACCGCGGAGGCCACCGCGAGGATGGCGCCGCAGGCCAGCAGGATGGCGGCGATGATGATCGGTACCCGGCTGCCGCGATCACGGCGGCGGAGGTAGCGCCAGGCGACGCCCCACTCGTAGCGCAACTACCTCTCCTCCGGGGGGCGTGAGGGTTCCCGCCCCCCGGGTCCCCCCTCCGGCCTCATGAGCGGGAACAGGACGACGTCGCGGATGGACGGCTGGTCGCAGAGGAGCATGACGAGGCGGTCGACGCCGATGCCCTCGCCGGCGGTCGGCGGCATGCCGAACTCGAGGGCCCGGCAGTAGTCCTCGTCGTACTCCATCGCCTCCTGGTCCCCCTTGTCCTTGCGCTCGACCTGGCGCTGGAAGCGCGCCCGCTGGTCGGCGGGGTCGTTGAGCTCGCTGAAGGCGTTGGCGTGCTCGCGGCCGACGATGAACAGCTCGAAGCGGTCGACGAAGTTGGGGTCGGTGTCGTTGCGGCGGGCCAGCGGCGAGGTCTCGGCCGGGTACTCGACCACGAACACGGGCCGGTCGGCGGGGAGCGTCTGCTCCCCCATGTAGTCGAAGAGCGCGCCGAGGCGCTCGCCGTGCGACTCGGCCTTGCGCAAGGCCGTGCCCACCTCGTCGTCCTTGCGGTCCAGCTCGCGCTCCCGGATGAGCTGGAGCAGCGCGTCGGGGTCCTTGACCACGGCGAGGCCGACGCCGAGGGCGGTGGCCACGGCCTGGCGCACCGCGATGCGCGGCCACGGCCGGGTGAAGTCGACCTCCTGCCCCTGGTAGCTGAGCCGGTCCCCCTTGCCGAGGTCGTGGAGCAGGCCGGCGAACAGCTCCTCGGTGAGCTCGATCATGTCCTCGAACGTCGCGTAGGACTGGTAGAGCTCGAGCATCGTGAACTCGGGATTGTGCTGGCGCGACAGCCCCTCGTTGCGGAAGTTGCGGCCGATCTCGTAGACGCGCTCGAAGCCGCCGACCACGAGCCGCTTCAGGAACAGCTCGGGCGCGATGCGCAGGTACATCGGGAGGTCGAGCGCGTGGTGGTGGGTGCGGAAGGGGCGCGCGGCGGCGCCGCCCAGCACCGAGTGCATCATCGGCGTCTCGACCTCGAGGAAGCCGCGCCCGTCGAGGAACTTGCGCAGCGAGCCGATGATGCGGGAGCGCGCGCGGAAGACGTCGGCGACCTCGGGGTTGGTGACGAGGTCGAGGTAGTGCTGGCGGTAGCGCGCCTCCACGTCGGAGAGGCCGTGCCACTTCTCGGGGAGCGGCCGGATGGCCTTGGTCAGCGGCTTGAACTCGTCGGCCAGGATCGACAGCTCGCCGGTCTTGGTGACGGTGGCCGGGCCCTTGGCGAAAAGGTAGTCGCCGCGCTCCAGCTTCTTGAAGAGCGCGTAGGCTGTGGCGCCGAGCCGGTCCTTGCGCAGCCACACCTGGATCTCGCCGCTGCGGTCGCGCAGCTTGAGGAAGGTGGAGCCGCCGAACGCGCGGACGGCCACGATGCGGCCGGCCACGCGGAAGGTGCCCTCGGCCAGCAGACCGCCGTCGGGCGGCTGCACCGCGTCGGGGAAGCGGCCGCGCACGTCGCCGATGGCGTCGGGGGCGCGCACGTCGTTGGCGTAGGGGTTGACGCCCGCCTGCCGCAGCTCGTCCACCTTGGCGGCGCGCTCGGCCATGAGCCGCTCGATGGGGATCTGGACCGGCTCCGCGGGCTTCGCGCCGTCGTCGGGCGCGGGGTCTGGCTTGGGGGGTGACGCCATGGTCAG
>JACRCY010000611.1 GCA_016218785.1 Deltaproteobacteria bacterium | reverse complement strand
GCCGGGCGAGGAGCGCGGCGGCCGCGGCGCCGCAGCGTGGGCCGGCGGGCGCGGCCAGGCCCGCGAGCAGGGCGGGGGCATCCGCGCCGTGGTGCGTGACGGCGAGCACCACCAGGGCCCGCTCCCAGGTGCACAGGCGACCGGCGGCGAGTGGATCGTCGGCGGAAGCGGCCATGCTACCGCGACCGGGGGCGCGGCCGCAGCTTGTGGCGCTGCACCTTGCCGGAGGCGTTCTTGGGCAGCTCCTGGACGAACTCGACCCAGCGCGGATACTTGACCGGCGCGATCTGGTCCTTGACGAACTGCATGATCTCGCGCGCCAGCTGGGGGCCCGGGGTGTGGCCGACGTTGGGCACCACGTAGGCGAGCGGCTTGAGCAGCCCGTCCTCGTCCTCGGCGCCGACCACCGCGCACTCCCACACCGCCGGGTGCGCCAGCAGCGCACCCTCGACCTCGGCCGGGCTGACGAAGGTGGCGCCGACCTTGATGCGTCCGTCGGCGCGACCGCTGGACCAGAAGTAGCCGTCGGCGTCGCAGAAGAACTGGTCGTTGGTGTGCAGCCAGCCCTCGCGGAACACCCGCGCGCCCGACTCGGAGGGGGGCGCGTCGTAGTAGGTCACCACCGTGGAGCCGCGCACCTCGAGCTCGCCGATCTCGTTCGGGCCCACCGGTGCGCCGTCCTCGTCCACCACGCGCGCCTCGTAGCCCAGGACCGGCTGGCCGCTGGAGCCAGGGCGGATCGCGCCGGGGCGGTTGGTGAGCACGAAGTGGAACGCCTCGGTCGCGCCCCACCCATCGAGCAGCTCGACGCCCAGCTCGTCGCGCACGCGGTGCCACAGCTTGGGCGGGAGCGCCTCGGAGCCGGAGATGGCCACGCGCACCGACGAGAAGTACTCGCGGCCGGGGCGCCCCCCGAGCTGCGGCAGGTCGTGCAGCAGCTGGCCGTAGAGGCTGGGCATGCCGAAGAAGACGGTCGGCGCGAAGGCCGTCATCACGTCGAGGACGGTGCGCGGCCGCGCCCGGTCGGGGAGCAGGAAGGTCGAGGCGCCGGCGGCGAGCGGGAAGCAGAGGCCGGCGCCCAGGCCGTAGGCCGTCGACTTCTTGGGCGCCGCGAAGAACCGGTCCTCCTCGGTCAGCCCGAGGACGCCGACGCCATAGGCGGCGAACGACTCGAGGGCGGTGGCGTGGCGGTGGCAGACTCCCTTCGGGGTGCCGCCCGTGCCGCTGGTATACAGCAGGAAGGCCGGCTCGTCGGGAGCGGTGTCGGCCGGGGAGGCGTCGTCGTCGGCGGCGGCGGCCAGCTCCGCCAGAGAGAGCTGCCCCGGCTCGGCCGCGGCCCCGACCACGATGACGTGGCGCAGCGTCGGGACCTCGGCACGGAGCGCCTCGATCTCGGGCACGAGATCGGCGTGCACGATGGCCACCACCGCGCCCGAGTTCTGGAGCAGCTGCTTGAAGTCGTACTGCCGGTCGAGCACCGACAGCGGGGTCGCGGTGGCGCCGATGCGGATGGCGCCGAGGAAGGCGGCCGCGAACTCGCACGAGTCGTGCAGCAGGAGCGCCACGCGCTCGCCCCGGTCGACGCCGAGGGAGCGCAGCGCCGAGGCCGTCCGGCAGACGTAGTGGTAGAGCTCGGCGTAGGTCCACAGCCGCATGGGCTCGCGGATCGCCGGCGCCGTCTCGCGGCCGCGCGAGCACGGTTCGTCGACCAGCGCCGCACAGAGGTTCAGCTGGTCGGAGTCGGGTCCGTACACGCTCATAATCTAGCCGATGGTCAGGGGCGATGGCAACTGCCGCAAGATTCCGTCAGCAGTGCAGTTTTGACAGAGACCGGCACCGCGGCTATATCACGGAAGAGAAGCAATGCGGATCATCAGCGGTGAGGCGCGAGGGCGCCGCCTGCGCGCCCCGCGGGGCGCCGCGACCCGGCCCACGGCGGACCGGGTACGAGAGGCGCTCTTCAACATCCTGGGGAGCGCCGAGGGTCTCGCTGTGCTCGACCTCTTCGCCGGGACCGGGGCCCTGGCCCTGGAGGCGCTCTCCCGTGGCGCGGCGCAGGCGGTGCTCGTCGACCACGCCGAGGCCGCGGTGCGCGTCATCCGGGCCAACGTGGCAACCCTCGGATACCACGACCGCGCCCGCGTGCTGCGGAGCGACGTCCTGCGGGCGCTGCGGCTGCTCGGGAAGCAGGGCCTGCGCTTCGATCTGATCTTCGTCGACCCTCCCTACGACGGCCCGGCCGCCCTTGCGACGCTCGCCTGCCTCGGCGACGGATCCTTGCTGGCGCCGTGCGCACTGGTCGTGGTAGAGCACGACTCCAGGAACCGACCCTTGGAGCAGCAAGGGGTCTTGCGGCTGAGCCAGCGGCGGAAGTACGGTCAGACCGAGGTGAGCTTCTACGAGGCGGTGGGGGCGGCAGGGCAAGCGCAGCCGAGCGAGTGAGGACCAAGTCATGGCCATGATGGCGCTATACCCCGGGACCTTCGACCCGATCACCAACGGCCACCTGGACATCATCCACCGGAGCCTGTCCATCTTCGACCGGGTGCTGGTCGCGGTCGCGGTGAACGTGCGCAAGGAGCCGCTCTTCGGCACCGAGGAGCGCATGGATCTCATTCGCGCGGCCGTGGGGCCGGAGCCGCGCCTCGAGGTCGACGCCTTCCAGGGGTTGCTGGTCGACTACGTCCGGCGGCGCGGCGCCCGGGTCGTGGTGCGCGGCCTGCGCGCCATCGCCGACTTCGAGTACGAGTTCCAGCTCGCCCACATGAACCGCCGCCTGGCGCCCGGGGTCGACACGATCTTCCTGCCGACCACCCAGGAGAACTTCTACGTGTCGTCGTCGCTGGTGAAGGAGATCGCCAGCTTCGGCGGCGACGTCTCCGGCGTGGTGCCCGTGGCGGTCAACCACGCCCTTCGGGCCAGGTTTCCGCCCGCCACGCTCCCGACCCCGTAGGCGGTCGAAGGTCGAAGGTCGGATGTTCAGCCTTCGACCTTCGACCGTCGACGGCCTTCAATGCACCTCCCCCACGTGCACGTAGTCCTCGGACTCGATCTGCACCGTGGTGTGCGCGATGGCGTGCCGCGCGAGCAGGAACTCCTTGATGCGGCGCAGGACGGCGTCGCTGCCGCCGCCGTCCCGCAGCGTGTGCCCGGGGACGACCACGTGGGCCGAGAGCGCGTGCAGGCCCGAGGCGATCGTCCAGACGTGCAGGTCGTGGACCTCCTTCACCCCCTCGAGGCGCTCGAGGTCGGCAGTCAGGCGGTCGAGGTCGATGTGGGTCGGGGTCCCCTCGAGGAGCACGTGGACCGCGTCCCGCACGAGGGTGAAAGCGCCCCACAGCACGGCCAGGCCGATGAGCCCGCCCAGGATCGGGTCGATGATCCACGCCCCCTTGGCCACCGCCATGACCGCGGCCCCGGCGATCACGGCGACCGATGAGAGGGTGTCGGTCAGGAGGTGGAGGTAGGCCCCGCGCACGTTGAGGCTCCTCAGGCCGTGCAGGAGCCAGACCCCCACGAGGTTGCCGAGCAGGCCGACCACGGCCACGCCGAGCATGAGGCCGGTGCGGATCGGGACGGGAGTCCGCAGGCGCAGCCAGGCCTCGTAGAGGAGGTAGGCGGCCACGACGAACAGCAGGGCGCCGTTGACCAGGGCCGACAGCACCTCGAGGCGGTGGAAGCCGTAGGTGCGGCGCGAGTCGGCGGGGCGCGCGGCCAGGGCGCACGCGACCAGCGCCAGCAGCAGGGCGCCCGCGTCGGTCGCCATGTGGCCGGCGTCCGACAGCAGTGCCAGGGACCCCGACACGACGCCGCCAACGAGCTCGGCGACGAGGATCGTAGCGGTCACCAGGAGCGTGATGAGGAGTCGCCGGCGCTCGGTCAGCCGCGAGCGCGCGAAGGTGCCGCCGTGGTCATGGTCATGGTCATGGTCGTGATCGTGGCCGGCGGTCATCGCCGCCCCCCACGAACGACGCGGTCCTCGGTGCAGCCCGCGTGACGGCGGCCGTCGCGGATGAGCTGCGCCACGTGCTCGTCGTCCATCGCGTAGTAGATCTCGCGGCCGACGCGCCGGGGACGCACGAGGTGGCCGACGCGCAGCAGCCGGAGCTGGTGGGAGACGGCCGACTGGCCCATGCCCAGCCGCGCGCAGATCACGTGCACGCACGCCTCCCCCTCGCCGAGCAGGGCGAGGATCCGCAGGCGGGTCGGATCGGCGAGCGTCCGGAACAGGTCGGCCACCGCCGTGGCCTCGCGCTCGCCCACCGGTGACGGGGCCGCCGGCCGCGCCCCGGCGTGCGGAGCCCGCGCCGCCGCGCGCCGCGGCCGCCGGGCGGGGCGGGGCGTC
>JACRCY010000604.1 GCA_016218785.1 Deltaproteobacteria bacterium | reverse complement strand
GGCATGGGCGCGGTGCGGGAGTTCATCGACGGCGTGCGGGCGGTGCGGCTGCTCGCCCGCGCGGGGGCCGCGAGCGAGCGCGGCGACCACGAGGCGGCGCTCGCCGCCTACCGGCGGGTCGCGGCGTTGCGCGGCGCCGGCCTCGAGGTGCGCGCCATGGGCCTCGCGGGCGCAGGCTACGAGGCGGCGGTGCTCCGGCGGTACGGCGAGGCGGCGGACCGGTGCCGGGAGGCGCTCGACGCGGTGGCGACCGTGGCCGCGCCGCAGGTGTTCCGCCGCGAGTGGGCGGTGGGCCTGCGGGAGCTGGAGCAGCACTGCCGCGCGGCCGTGCGCGATCCCGCGGGACTGGTCGGACGCGCGCTGCCGTGGCGGCCGGGCCCGGTGGGGAAGGCGTAGCGGCCCGGCGCTACGAACGCCGGCGCGCCAGCGTGATCACGATGGCGAACTGTCCGGCGTCCTGCACGCTGCTGCCGACCCGGCCGCTGGCGACCACCCGCACGGCGGCCCCCGGCTCGGGCGCCAGCGTCAGGAGCTCCGGCCCCATGATGCCGCCCACGCGTAGAGCATGAAGGCCCGGTTCGCGATGTGCTCCGAGTAGCCGCCGACCGCCGCGGACGCGCAGCCCGCCAGCACGCCGTGCCCGAGTGCCATGTAGTAGACCGAGAACTGCGTAGCACGCACGATCTGCACGCTGCTCCGAAGGGCAGATCGCGCAATCCTTGCCTGACGCACAGCGTAAACCACCGTGATCACGATCCCTTGATCTCGGCACGCCCCTTGCTTTGTCCGCGGGCGCCACCCTCGACCTCAAGGAGACCGACCATGTCGCGCAAGGCTTTCTCGATTCTGGCACTCCTGGCCCTCCTCCTCCCCGCGTGCGCGGACGTGGCCGACGACCCCGGCAAGCCCGAGAGCGACGGCAAGTCGGTCGACGGCAAGGCCGAGGCCTGGAACTCGACGAACAACCCCAGCCGCTTCCAGATCCAGTTCGAGTACCAGCTCGATACCCTGCCCAAGACCGGCGCCGCGGAGCGGACCCCGTGGCCCGACACCTACTGGCCGACCTACATGGACTCGACCAACCACCGGTGGCAGGGCTCGACGACGCTGTCGCCGCTCGAGAAGTACGACCAGGCCTTCAACAACTGGAGCCCCTCGGCCGACTTCATGAAGCTCCGCCCCTTCGATCCCAATGCCTGCTCCGGCACGGCCAAGGACTTCGACAAGAGCTACTACGAGCAGCTCGGCCCGGCGGCCAAGTACTGGAGCCAGTACAAGGGCAACGCCAAGTCGCGCAACGGCATGGACGACGACAACGACGGCAAGACCGACGAGTGCGACGACAACGACGGCGTCGAGGGCTGGTTCGGCCTGTGCCACGCGTGGGTGCCGGCCGCCATCCTCGAGGCCGAGCCGCGGCACGCGGTCACCCACAACGGCGTGACCTTCGAGGTGGGCGACATCAAGGCGCTCCTCCTCACCATGTACGATCGGAGCTCGTCGCTGATGCTCGGCGGCCGCTGCAACGAGAAGGAGCTGGAGCGCGACGAGAACGGCCGGCTGAAGCGGGACGAGTGCCGCGACACCAACGCCGGCAGCTTCCACGTCGTGGTCACCAACATGCTGGGCCGCTACAAGCGCGCGTTCGCCGAGGACCGCACCGCCGGCTACCAGGTGTGGAACCAGCCGGTCCGCTCGTTCGAGGTGCTGGAGCAGAAGGAGGTCACCGCGGCCGAGGCCATGGCCGCGCTCGGCGTGCAGAACGCCACGTCCTACACCTTCAACGCGAACGCCAAGAAGCTCTTCAAGGTCCGCACCACGGTCCGCTACATCACCGAGTCGGATGCCTCGACCGAGCCCCTGCTCGACCACATCGACAGCTACACCCGCACCGACACCTACGACTACATCCTCGAGCTGGATGCCAACGGCAACATCATCGGCGGCGAGTGGATCAACTACTCGCGCGACACCCACCCCGATTTCCTGTGGCTGCCGCTCGCCGTCGCCTCCGGCTCGAACCCCTACCTGAGCATGGACAAGGTCCGGATGCTGGTCGAGCTCGCGACCCGTACGCAGCCGCCGATCAACCCGGGCGACCTCAAGTCCTACGATCAGACCACCCCGGTCGCCATCCCGGACAACGACCCCAAGGGCATCGTCTCCACCCTCGAGATCCCGGACGCCGTGGACATCTCCGGCCTCAAGGTGGCGGTGGACATCGAGCACACGTACATCGGCGACCTCACGGTCTCGGTCGAGCACAACGGCGTGAAGGTCGACCTGCACAAGAAGCAGGGCGGCGGCACGGACAACCTGCAGCAGACCTTCGACGTCGCCGGCATCACCGGCTCGGCGCGCGGCACCTGGAAGCTCTACGTGGTCGACTCGGCCGCGCAGGACCAGGGCACGCTCACGAAGTGGAGCGTGCTCATCGGCGGCGCCGCCCCGAGCCCCGGCTCGGTGAAGACCTACACCTGGAGCGGCAGCAACCTCGCCATCCCCGACAACGACGCGACCGGCGTCAAGGCCACCATCAACGTCCCCGACCGGGGCGTGGCGCAGAAGCTCGACGTCACCATCAAGATCGACCACTCGTACATCGGTGACCTCGAGGTCAAGCTCGTGCACGGCGGCTTCACCCAGGTGCTCCACGGCCGCGAGGGCGGCTCGGCCGACGACATCGAGAAGACCTACTCGGTGACCGGCTTCGGCGCCACCCCCATCGACGGCGACTGGATCCTGTCGGTCGCGGACCGCGCCGGCGCCGACGTGGGCAAGCTGGTGGCCTTCTCGATCACCGCCCAGGTCCAGTAGGGGCGCATACAGCGGTGCACTTCACTCTCTGCTAACATACTCGGCGTTCCGCCCTGTCGGGGCGCCTGGCGAGTCACCCGGCAGCAACTGTCGATCGTAGGAGGGCACGATGCGGTTCATGCGCGATCTATGGCGGGTTTCCCTGGCGGCCGTGCTGGCGCTCGGCGTGACGGCGTGCAACGGCGGCGCGAACGAGGTGCTGGAGCCCGAGGACGAGGAGACCTACGAAGGCGAGGGCAAGGCCGAGGCGTGGAACGCCGCCAACAACCCGGCGAACGTCGACAGCAACTTCGCCTACTACGTGCACCAGCTCCCCATGGAGGGGCATGGTCCAGTACCCGTCCCGGGCGACTACTGGGCCACGCAGCGCGACAACCTGAACCACCGCTGGGACGGGGACACGAGCCAGTCGCCGGCCGAGAAGTACGCCAAGGCGTTCAACCGGACCGACGTGCCCGCGAAGATCACCGCGGAGCACGGCATCGAGTCCTCGGGCTCCAAGGTCTGCACCACGAGCACCGACTGCTCCGATCAGAAGGACGGCTCGAGCTGCGCCATCCCGCGCGGCGCCACCTCCGGCCGCTGCATCCCGGGCTGGTGGGGCATCTGCCACGGCTGGGCGCCCTACGCGCTGATGGAGCCGGCGGCACGCAACCCGGTCACCAAGAAGGCACCCGACAACACCGACGTCGTCTTCTACCCCGGCGACCTCGAGGGGCTGATGTCGCTCGTCTACACCGACGTGCCGACCAAGTTCCTGTCGTCGCGCTGCAACAAGGACGACCCGCAGAAGGACGCGCTCGGTCGCCTGGTCGACGGCGAGTGCCGCGACATGAACCCCGGCTCGTGGCACGTCCTGGTCGCCAACATGATGGGCACGCGGTCGAAGGGCTTCGTGATCGACCAGACCTACGACGACCAGGTCTGGAACCAGCCCGCCTACGGCTACAAGATCACCAACGCCGCGGACGGCAAGCTCGTCGAGATCACCAAGGCCGAGGCCATCTCCAAGCTGGGCCTCAACCTCACCATGACCTCGCTCCTGCCGACCGGCACCATCAAGAAGGCCGAGGAGAAGACCGGCGAGTTCACCGCCACCGTGGCGGGCGAGCACATCTTCAAGACCTCGGGCACCGGTGACGTCGACCTGTACGTCAAGAAGGGCGGGGCGGCCACCGCGAGCGCCAACGACTGCTCCGGTACGAGCGGTACCGCGGTGGAGGAGTGCCGCCTGACGCTCGCCGTCGGCGACAAGGTCGGCTGGCTGGTGCTCGGCTACTCCGAGACGGCCGAGGCGCAATTCGGCGTGGCGGTCCCGGGCGCGAGCGGCACGTACACCTACAACACCGTGGCCAAGCGCTTCTTCTACGTCGAGATGGAGTTCACCTTCATCAGCGAGTCGAGCCCCGCGCGCACCACGCACGTGGACGAGTACCAGAGCTACCTCCACACCAAGAACTACGCCTACATCCTCGAGACCGACGCCAACGCCAAGATCATCGGCGGCGAGTGGGTCGGCGGCAGCATGACCGATCACCCCGACTTCGCGTGGTGGCCCACCGACACGGCGAAGTACTCCTACGTGGCCGGCGGCCTGATCAAGTACACCGAGGTCAAGGAGCTCAACGACCAGGCCGCGGCGCTCACCCCGCCGGCCGGGGACGCGACCGTCACGGTGATGAACAACGTCGGCATCCCGACCACCGCGGGCACCTGGAAGTCGAAGTACGCGTCGGTCACCATCGAGGCCGGCTTCCAGAAGCTCGAGGTGTCCATGACCGGCACGGGCGCTGCGGAGCTGTACGTGCGCGTCGACAAGAACCCGACCGTGTGGAGCTACGGCTGCAAGTCGACCACCGCCCGCACCGCGACCCAGCAGTGCACCATGAACGTCGAGGCGGGCAAGACCTACTTCGTCCGCGCGCGCACCAAGACCCCCAACACGGCCGTCACGGTGGTGGCGAAGAAGATCAAGTAGCGCCGGCGGAACAGCCGCCACGGCGCTGGAATGTGGCTCGCGGCGCCGCCCGCTCTTGACGGGTGGCGCCGTTTCTGTTAGGCCCGCGCAGATTCCGCCGCGCGGGGGGCGCCCGCGCGGGCGGCGGACCGGAGCACCAAGGAGACACGATGCGGCAGAGTCGGTGGGCGAGTGCGATGCTCGCGAGCGTCGCGGTGTTGATGTTCGGTTGCAAGACCACCACCCACGTCGAGCCACAACACGACGCGGGCGTGCCGCAGGAGGACGCGGCCGGCCAGGAGGACGCGGAGCCGCAGCACGACGGCCGGCCGCCCCACCTGGCGGCGATCGGCGGCGACTGCTACGTCGCCGAGGACTGCCCGGAGGGCGCGATCTGTTACACCGCCGCGGACGGCCTGCCCGGCGGCTACTGCGTGATCGAGGACTGCACCAGCACGTCCTGCCCCGCCGGCAGCATGTGCTACGAGAGCTTCAGCGACGGCGTGCCCCGCTGCGTCGAGGCCTGTCAGGACAGCAGCACCTGCCGGCAGGAGGAGGGGTACGCCTGCAACTCGAAGGGCTTCTGCTGGCCGGTCGACAACGCGGTCCCGCCGGGCGGCTCGTGCGGCTACGACACCGACTGCATGGACGCGGCCAACGGCTACTGCTACGTCGACGCCGCGGGTGGCTGGGTCGGCGGCTACTGCGTGACCCTCTACTGCACGGCCGGCTCCTGCCCCGCGGGGTCGAAGTGCATCGAACCGTTCTTCTCGGGCGGGGAGTCGGCCTGCATCGCGACGTGCGCGGCCGACTGGGACTGCCGGGAGGGGTACGTGTGCTACCAGCAGGCCGGCGACCCGCTCGACCAGACCTGCCTGCCGGGCTGCGCGACGGACGACGACTGCCCGAGCGGCTTCGCCTGCCGTGACGACGGCTCCGGCGCCCTGATCTGCAAGTTCGCGCCGCCGTGGTGCGACAGCGCGCACCCGAACGGCGACTGCAACTCGGGGGAGCTCTGCCAGGCCGGCGCCTGCGTGGCCTACACCTGCAGCGCCGACGCCAAGGAGACCAACAACACGCTCGCCACGGCCACCGCCATGCCCGCGAGCGACACCCCGGGCCTCAGCATCTGCACCGGCGACCAGGACTGGTTCGCCCTCACCCCGGCGCAGGCCGACACCTACTACTACGTGGGCAAGGACGCCCCCTACACGACCGGCGACCTGGAGCTGACCCTCACCGACGCGAGCGGCGCGGTCGTCGACGAGACCACCTTCATCCGCGAGAACGAGTTCAACGCGGAGAACCCGGTCGGGCCCGCCAACCTCGAGGCCACGGGCATCATCGGCGCCGCCGGCTCCGCCGCCTACTACGCGCACGTCTTCCCGGCCGGGCTCGGCCAGCAGGCGCCGTACACGCTGCTCTACCACACCACCACCTGGAAGGACGGGCCCGACTGCGTGGCCGCCGGCTTCACGCGCGGCGAGTGCCGGGCGCAGAACGCGGCGGGCCAGAACGACTCCAGCCTGCTGCTGCCGTTCCCGGTCTCCAACCCCGCCGACCCGTTCATCGGCGACGGCATCGAGTTCAAGAACGCGCTCGGCGCGGCCACTCCCTACATCGAGGTCTCGTCGCGGCGCTACGCGCGGCGCGAGGTCATCATGATCATCCGCAACGCGGTCAAGGCGGTGCGCGACCGGTTCCCCGGCACGACGCCGCTGAGCGTGGGCGACATCGGCATCATCGACGGCACCACGCCCGAGGGGCACCCCAACGGCACCCACTACTACGGCGCCAACCTGGACCTGGCCTACTACATCCAGGCCGACAAGCAGCACGGCTGGAACAACCCCGCCTATCGCTCGATCTGCTGCGACAAGGCCTCGCTCTCCTGGAACGCCTGCGCCTCCACCACCACCACCGGCGACTGCCAGAGCGGCAGCGAGACGACCCACATCGTGGACCTGCCGCGCACCGCGCACTTCCTCGCCAAGGTCGCGGGCTCTACCCGCATCCGCGCGATCGGCTGCGACGTCAAGATCCGGCCGCTCCTCATCACCGAGCTCGACACGCAGAGGACCGCCGGCTGGATCACGCAGGCCGAGCGCGACGGGGCCGCCAACCGGTTGATGTCGTCGGCCCAGGACGGGAGCTGGGTCTGGCACTTCAACCACATGCACCTGTCGTTCTGCACCGCGAACTGCGGCAGCGCGCTCACCTACGGCGGCGACGACGCGCTCGGGCCGAACCCGGGCGCGAGCGTGCCGGACCTGGCGTGCCTCTGGGCGGCCCGCGCGGCCGCGCGCCGCTGAGCCCCAGCGCCGTCGCCCCGGGCGCCGGGGTGCCGCCGTGTGCTACGCTCTGCAGCATGGCGAGCACAGCACGGCGTGAAGGGCTTGGGTGCGCGATCGCGGTCGCGGTGACGGTGCTGCTGGTCGCGGGCGGGGCCGCGGCCGCGCCCAAGTACCCGCGGCTCTCGTTCACCGGCGACCCGGCGACCACCATGACGGTCGCCTGGAACACCGACGCCGACACCGGCAGCGAGGTCCACTACGGCACCACCTCGGGCAGCCTGACCGCCACGGCCACGGGCACCTCGTTCCAGGCGACCGCGGGCCTGGGCTTCGTGCACGAGGTGACGCTCACCGGGCTCGCACCCGCGACGGTCTACTACTACGTCGCCGGCAGCCAGACCGACGGCTTCTCGGCCGAGGCCCGCTTCACGACCGGCCCGACCGCGGACGAGAATTGCGGCTCCCTGAGCTTCGTCTTCCTGGGCGACAACCGGCCCGACGCCACGTTCGGCGGCGGCCAGAACTGGCCGCAGATCCTCGGGCAGGCGTGGTCGCAGCTCCCCGCCTTCGTGCTCAACGGCGGCGACCTGGTCATCGACGGCGACCGCATCGACCAGTGGAACAAGTTCCTCGGCGACACGGCGCCGGTCTCGGCCAACTTGCCGCTCATGCCCACCCTCGGCAACCACGACACGGGCCCGGGCCAGGGGGACGGCGCCAACTACAACCAGCTCTTCGCGCTGCCGCGCTCCACCGGCACCTACGGCAGCAACACCGAGGACTACTACTATTTCACCTACGGCAACGCCATCTTCGCGGCGCTCTCGACGCACAGCTACGAGACGGGCACGCCGGTCTTCCAGCAGCAGGCCGACTGGCTCGACGAGGTGCTGACCCAGAACCCGCGCAAGTGGCGCTTCGTCTACTACCACGCGCCCTCGTACTCCGACTCGGTGGGCTCGTTCGCGAGCCACCCGCCCAACGAGGAGAGCCAGAACGCGGCGCTCGTCCCGGTCATCGACGCGCACCACGTGGACGCGGTCTTCACCAGCCACAACCACTGGTACGAACGGTTCCACCCGACCGCCTGCGCCAACCAGGGGAGCCCGGGCTCCGACAGCCCCTGCTCGGTCGGCGCCGGGAACTTCGCCGCCGGCACGGTCTTCTACGTGTCGGGGGGCGCGGGCGCCTTCACCATCCCCCAACTCCTGTGCGGCTCCATGAGCGGCCGCGCCCTGTGCTCGGGCGCCCACCATTACATCCTGGCGACGATCGACGACGAGACGCTCACGCTGGCGACCTGGTCGGCCTTCCCGCAGAACCACGAGGTCATCGACAGCATCACCATCACCAACGCCGCCGACACCTGCGCGCCGGTGCAGACCGACGGGGGCGTGCCCGACGGTGCCACTCCGGCCGACGGCCCCGCGCCCGGCGACGGCCCGGCGCCCGCCGACGGCCCCGCGCCCGGCGACGGCGGTGGCGCGGCAACCGACGGCCCGGCCCCCGCCG